>NZ_JACOFQ010000032.1:0-91095 GCF_019455395.1 Bradyrhizobium sp. BR 10261 | reverse complement strand
CGAGGCAAGCTCACGCATCGCCTTGCACATCGCGATCATCGGCCGCGAGATGCCGGTACCGAGCAGGAAGGCAAGCACCGCACCTAACAGTGTGCCGCCGACGGCCAGCATCAGCACCAATTGCTCGGTCTTTCCGATGGTCGCTTCCGATTCCGAATCCAGCCGCTGCTGTTCGGCGACCAGATCCGCCTTCATGGCTGAGGCGCCCCGCAGAATCGCACCAGCCGAGCCGCTCATCTCGGTAACGAGATCATCGACCAGCTTGGCGTTCGCGATGAGCTTCTCCAGCGCCTCGCGATAGGCGACAAGAATGGCCTTGGCATCCTTCAGGCCGGCGACGATCTTGTCGTCCATGGAATAGACCGCGCCGAGTGAGTTCTCGACGAATTTCAGCCGCGCCAGCGCGCTGGTCCCGATCGACTGGTCGGAGGTCAGCACGAAATTGGTCGCTGCGGCGCTCGCAGTCTGGAATTGGGCGTTGACCTGCTTGGTGCCGAATTCGATGGCCTGCGCCTCGGAATCGGAGGCATTGTTGCCGATATCATCGAGCTTGTATTTCAGCAGATTGGCCTGGCGCGAGAGCTGGTTCTGCACCAACAGCGCGCTGTCGCGCCTGGCCTGCAGGACCTTGGCGAAGGTCGCGGAGAAGTTCGCGAATTCCTTGGCGAGCTTGTCGAGGCTGTCCTGACGCGCCGGCGTCTTGGCGCTCTTGACCCCCTGGTCGATGGCGTTCTTCAGATTGACTTCGGCCTCCAGCGCCGCCTTGGCGTCGTCTTCCTTGCCGGTGACGACGAAGTATTTGACGGCCGAGCGGTAGGCGAGCAGTTCGCGGTCGATGTTGCGGGCGAGATCGGCCTCCGAGACGCTGCGGCGATAGGAGCCGACGCCGGATGAAACCCGCTCGAAGCCGAAATAAGCGAACGCCATGCTGCCGGCCGAGATCACCAGCACCACGGCAAAGCCGAGGATGATCTTGGCGCGGAACCGGACGGTGGGAAATATGCTGCGCTTGGACGGCGACGCGGTACGCCCGGACATTCCAACCCCCTATTCAACGGCGATCCGGAGGCGCCCCGCCCCCAGACCCGGATGCGCAAAACTAAGGCAGAAACGATAAAGGGCGGTAAATTCGTCAGGGCGGCGGGGCCAATCGCTGCGGGCCAGACCGATGCCCGCTGAGCCCGGTCGCCGAGTTGCGGCAGCCCCGAAAAGACCTTACTGTCTGGATACTTGCACTCGGCGCGAGACCGGGGCGAGCCTCGAGGGAGAAACGGAGTGGGGCAAGCCGACTTTCGGTTTAGCGACGCATCCGGCGTTGCCGTTGCGAAATCGAAGGCTGCGACCGTCGATGGAGCTGTAGCCGAGCTTGCGGCGCAGCTGCCGCCGGACGACCTGGCCCTGATCCTGGTCTTCCTCTCGCCTCACTACGACCCCCACCATTTCATCGCGGAGATCAGCCGGCAGTTCGACACCACCCCGGTCTGCGGCTGCACCACCGCCGGCGAACTCGCACCCGACGGCTGGGACGAGAACAGCGTGGTGGCGCTGGCATTCAGCCGTGCTGATTTCACCGCAGTGGTCCGGCCGATCCTCAATCTCGACGGTTTCCGGGTCGAGGACGGGCGGCGCATCGGCGGCGAGCTATGCCACGAGCTCCTGCGCGTGACCCCACAGGTGGACCGGGGCAATTCGTTCGGCCTGGTCCTGATCGACGGCCTCTGCCGCCGGGAAGAGGCGGTGATGTCCGCCATCTACGCCTCGCTCGACGACATCCCGATCGTCGGAGGGTCGGCGGGCGACGGGTTGCGCTTTGAAAAGACCTGGGTGTTCTTCGAAGGCAACGCCTATACGAATGCCGCCCTCCTGATCCTTTTGAATACGTCGCTGCCTTTCAGGGTCTTCAAGTGCGACAATTTCGAGCCGATGCCGCAGAAGATGGTGGTCACCGAGGCCGACATCGAAAACCGGACGGTGAAGGAGCTGAACGCGGAGCCCGCCGCCGAGGAATATTCCCGGATGGTCGGGATCATGGATGAGGCCAAGCTCGACCCTTTCTCGTTTGCGTCCCACCCCGTGCTGGTCCGTGTCGGCGGCTCCTACTATGCGCGATCGATCCAGCGCGTCGAGCCTGACGGCTCACTGCATTTCTTTTGCGCCATCGACGAGGGCATGGTGCTCACGGCCGCCACCTCGCGCAGTCTCGTCGGCTCGACGCAGGACGTCTTCGCGCAAATGCAGGATCAGATTGGCGAGGTGTCTCTCTATATCGGCTTCGAGTGCCTGTTGCGCCGGCTCGATGCCGAGCAGCACCAGCTCGCCCGCGACATGTCCGAGCTCTATCGACAGAACCGGGTGGTCGGTTTTCACACCTATGGTGAACAGTTCGGCTCGATGCACGTGAACCAGACATTCACGGGTGTCGCCATCGGCAGGCGGCAGGCGTGACCGAGGCGTGGCAGGACCCTGCGACGGTCGAGCAGCTGCGGCGCGAGACCGCGAAGCTGAAGAAGATCAATGCCGCGCTGATGTCGCGCGTCGAGCGCTCGATGGACCAGCAGCTCAACGCCTTTTCACTGTTCGAAACCGCCATTGCGCTCGACCACAAGGTTCGCGACCGGACGCACCAGTTGCGGGAGGCGCTGCATTCGGTCGAGCGCGCCAATGAGGGTCTCTTCCGCGCCAAGCAGCAGGCGGAGGCGGCGAGCTCGCTGAAATCCTCGGTGCTGATCTCGGTCACACACGATCTGCTGCAGCCGCTCAACGCGGCGCGGCTGACCTTGTCGGCGCTGACGGAGATGGTGGAATCGCAGGATGCCGGCCTGCTGATCGATCAGGTCGACCGCTCATTGCTGACGCTGGAAGACCTGCTCCGCTCTTTGCTTGAAATCGCCAAGCTCGATGCCGGCGCACTCAAGCCCGACGTGCGTCCGCTGGCGCTGGCACCGCTGTTCGAGCAGCTGCGCAACGAATTCGAGCCGATCGCCGCGCGGCAGCGCCTGGCTTTGCAGATCTGCACGACGGACCTCACGGTGTCCTCGGATGCGATGATGCTGCGACGGATCCTGCAGAACCTGATCGCGAATGCGATCCGCTATACGCGGGTGGGCCGCGTCACCATGGACTGCGGGCATCGCGCAAATCGGGTCTATGTCGAGGTCTCGGATACCGGGCCTGGAATTCCGCAGGCCCAGCAGGAGGCGATCTTCCGAGAATTCCAGCGCGGCGATGCCAGCGCAACCGATCAGGCCGGGTTCGGGCTCGGCCTGTCGATCGTGCGCCGTTTCGCAACCGTGCTCGGGCACGAGGTGCGCCTGTCGTCACAGATCGGCCAGGGATCGACCTTCACGGTCGAGATGGAGGTAGCCGAACGCACTGAGGTCGGCGACGAGGCCCATGCAACCAAGCTTGTGGACCGGCAATATGGCGGGCTCGAAGGCGCCAAGATCCTTCTGATCGAAAACGATCCGTCGGGCTCGGAGGCGATGGCTGCCTTGCTCGAAGGCTGGGGCTGTGACGTCGCCACCACACGATCGGGCGCGGACGCATTGCTGCGCCTCAGCGAACTCGGCGGCGCGCCGGACGCTGTGATCGCCGATCTCCACCTCGACCACGGCGAGAGCGGCCTGTCGGCCATCGCCGACGTCCGGGAGCATCTGAAGCTCGACACGCCGGCGATGATCATCACGGCCGACTACTCAGAGAAGGCCGCGAAGGAGGCGAGCCTCCACGGCCTGGAAGTGCTGAAGAAGCCGATCAAGCCCGCCGAGATGCGGGCGCTGCTGTCGTTCCTGCTGAGCTAGGGCCCCACCGCCAAGGCAAATCTCGAAAACAACCCCATGCACAGTAGCGGTACTGTATTACTGCCTGCAGCGCGCCATGATGCACAAAATGCCGAAATGACTGCCCCGAACGGGCCCAGGGCTTTTGGGACTTACAAAGTTCAGCCGCTGACAAGAATTGTGCGATGTTCGGTCAGGTAGCGAACCGGAGGTTTGCCCAGGGTCTTCCTGAACATATTCACGAAACTGCTGGCGTTTTCGTATCCGAGCTCCAGGGCGACGGTCTTTACACTTTCACCGCTTGCGATTCGTTGTACTGCGAGAATGACGTGAAGCTGGTGTCGCCAGCGTCCGAAACTCATCCCGATTTCCTGGAGAAGCAGGCGGCTTAAGGTGCGCTCGCTCATGCCAAGCGCACTTGCCCAATTCGCGAACGAGGTCTTCGCGCTCGGATCGGCTATCAGCATCTCCGCGAGGCGCCGAAGGCGCGCCTCTCTTGGCATCGGCAGGTTCAGGCTGCTGGTCGGCGCATCGGACAGCTCGTCCAACAAGGTCATCACCAGTCGATCCTCGCGACCTCCGAGCGGATAGCACTCCGGAAGTTCAGCCACTCTGAGGATCAGCTCCCGGATCAGGGGAGATATCGAGATCGTGCAGCACGTCTTGGGCAGGCTCTTGGCGGCGCTCGGTTCAATATACAGGCAGTGGCATTCGACGAGACCAGCGCCACGGGCCGAGTGCGCCAGTTGACCGGGGATCCATAACGCGCATCCGGGCGGTACTAGCCAAACGGTATTGGCCGTCTCGCAGTAAAGAATGCCTCGCTGGGAATACAGTAATTGAGATTTGCGATGCTGGTGCCGATCATAGGTCCAATCATTCGACAGGATTCCGCTTCGGAGTGCAACGACGCGGGTTACGCGGTCGATGTCGGTGTCAACAAAGCGATGAAGCATCTCGCCGCCTTCCAAAATTTTGTGTCGGCGACTTGCCTGCCGAGATGTTCGAAGCCGACCATCGCAAATCGACAGGAGAGCGGCCATCCTAAACGCGGCTTTTTTTGAGCTAATCTAAACCGGCTTTGGCTGGGCACCCCAAGCGCTGGCTCAGATATCGGATTCCTTGACAAGAGTTGCAGGCACCTCCGTAACTCGCAGCAGCCACCAGGAGGCATGAGCTGCATAAACTCCGGGCAGAGCAACAGCGATGATTGCTGTCGCTGCTATATGAAGCCCGTCACGCATGCCATCGAAGACGCCGCCTACGACGCTGGCGACCATCAGAAAGCTACCTAGCAGCAACGAACCAAGAATCGCGGCGCGCCGCGGTGTGACGAGAGGAAGTAGAGCAGGAATGATCCATATCGAACATGCGACGCCAAAGTACCAAAGAGCCGTCGCATCGAATGCCGTCGGCGCCTTGCCGGAGCTGTCGATCTGATGGTCGACCCATGTAAGGATTTGGATGACCGCGTAGATCGTGTTTCCGAGGCCACAGACCGACCACAGCAACGCCACCTTTTGACGGGCAAATCGAGCGGCGAGTTCATTCGTCAGATCAGTCATCGCCGTAATCGTCGAAGTCGACATTTTGATTTTCATCCCGGGTTCGTGCAGAGGGTCGGCCGACATCACAGCTCCGCCCATCGTCTCAGAAGATTGTGATAGACACCGGTAAGCATGAGGATGCCTTGTGCATCGCTGGACACGGATTTGCGCAAGTCAACAATGCCACGGTCGAGATCATAGAGCGTCGTGCGAAGCCCCTCGTCCTTGATCATCGATTGGGTCCAGAAGAATGATGACAAGCGCGCACCTCGGGTGATCTCGCGCACGCGATGCAGGCTCCCCGCCGGATACAGGACCATGCTCCCGGCCGCCAACTTGACGGCGTGAACGCCGTAACTGTCTTCGATGATCAGCTCGCCACCGTCGTAGTCATCGGGGGCTGTGAGGAAGAGGGTTGAAGACAGGTCGGCGCGCATGCGAGTGCCGAGTCCAGGCGCGGATCGCACTGCGCCATCGACATGGGCATCGAAGAACATCCCGGTGTCGTATCGATTGAAAAGGGGCGGCAGGACGCGCAGGGGCAGAGCGGCACTGTTGAACAGTGCATTCCGGCCGAGAGCTCTCAGGATAATGTCGCCTGCTTGGCGAGCCTGAGGCGAGTCCTCGGGGACCTGAGCATTGCGCTTTGCGCGCGATGCCAGCTCACCTGCCGTTGCCCGTCCGTCGATCCAATCCGCCCCCTCGATGATGTCGCGTACGGAGGTTATCTCTTCGGCGGATAGCAGTTGGGGGATTTCGATGAGCATTTTCTTCAGAACCTGATTGCTGCGGTGAGGGTGACGCTACGGCCCGCAACCGGAGTCGCGTAACCGCTTCCGAAAGCCGAGCTGTAGGTCAGCTTGTTCGTGAGATTCGTCACCTTGAGCGCAACATGGTGTCGCTCGTTGGGATCGTAGGAGAGCATCCCATCGATCGTGGTCGCTGCCGGGATCACCATCGAATTGAGGTTGTTGAGGTAATAGTCCGAACGATAATTGAGCCCGCCCCCGACGAGCATGTGACCCGGCACGTTTGGCAGCAGGGGAGCGATGTCGTAGGTGGTCCAGATCGCCAGGCCATGCTGAGACACGAACGGGACCCGGTTGCCTGCGGCCGAGACGGGCGTGAACGGGCTGATCGACGAGGCGATGATCTTGCTGTCCATGTAGGAATAGGACGCCTGCACATCCCAGTTGGTGGTGAGCTTGCCAGTCAATCCGAGCTCGACCCCCTGGACTTGCACCTTGTCGTCGGTCGTTGTCTGTATTCCCGACACCTGGTCAGTATAGGACGCGTTGTTCTTCTCGACGCGGAACAATGCTGCCGTCACGCCGAGCCGGTCCTCGAACAGGCCCCACTTCGCACCGACCTCGAAGGTCGTATCCGCTTCCGGTTGAAGGTTTGCGGCGTTTGGCGCCTGGGACAGGCCGAGCGATGAACTCAGCGAAGTGATGTTGTTGCCCGGCGGCGTGAATGAACGTGCATAGCTGAAGTAGTAACTTTGATGCGTGGTGGGCTCGAAGATCAGGGATGCTTTTGGGCTGGCGAACTCGGTCGTCGTCGCAAGCGGAGACGCGCCTGCCTGGCCGTCGACCCGATAGTGATCCCATCGAACACCCGCAAGGATCGAAAGCATGGGCGTCAACCATATGCGGTCGCTTACAAAGGGGCCAATATCCCAGCTCGTGGCCGACAATTGATTGCCCGGCGACACCGTCAGTGCAAAGCCGGGTGAGTTCGCAAACACGGGATCGAGAAGAGTCCCTGCCGGCTCGGGGCCGGAAGGAAGGTAAAAACCCGTCGTCGCGTGTTGGGAATAGACATCAAAGCCGGCGACGAGCTTGTGCCTGAACGGTCCGGTGTCGAAACGCATCGTGGCAGTCGTTACGTTTTCCCCGCCGTGACTGACCTGCTTCGTCCCGCCGACGGACCAGATTGTGTAAGGTGTCGCCAGATTGCCGGCGAGAACGTCCCTTGCGCAGCTGCTTGGAAAAGGGAAGCCGGGAGAGGCGCAGAGCGCGGGCGTAAACTTCAGATCACGTGTGTAGTAACCGACACGCGTGTCGTTCGTTAACGTGAGCCAATCGCCGAATTCGCCCTTGTAGAGAGCGGTTGCCACGTCGGCCGTCGCGTGGTCGCGATCACTTTCCCGGCCGAAATAGTTGGAGCGGGGAACTCCGTACTCCGTCACGGGCTTGCCGACGACGCCCGGCGCGCTGACGACCGGAACGCCGAAATCGGGGCGCTGAACGCTGTCCTGGTGCAGATAGTTGAAGATCAGGGATTGGTCGGTGCCGAGGCCAAGTCCTAGTGAGCCGAGGAAACCGCCACGGTTGGAATAGACATGGTCGCGATCGACAACATCCTGGCCGTTGCCCATGGCGATGAACCTCAGCGCCGTCGTGTCGTTGATCTGCTTGTTGATGTCCAGAATGCCACGTCCGTAAGGGCCCATCCCGGCCGACGCCTCGAACGTTGATTGGTCGCCGAGATGGGCCTTCTTGCTCTCGATCTCGATGACGCCGCCCGTCGTGCCGTTGCCGAAGCTCTGTGACGAGGGTCCCTTCAGCACCAATACGTTTTCGGTTGCAAAACTATCGCGCACATAGGAACCAAAATCGCGCAAGCCATCGACATACACGTCGCCCGATGCGTCAAAACCCCGGATGCGGAACTGATCTCCGTTGATGCCACCGCCGCCTTCTCCGGTGGCGACGGTGATTCCCGGCACATATTGGAGCACCTGATTGATGGTGGCTGCTTGCTGTTGCTCGATGACAAGGCGCGGTATGACGGTGACGGTTTGCGGCGTGCTTTGTAGAGAATCGGAAAGACGGCTGAGACCAGTGGTCCGCTGCAGCGAATTCCCGGGCGAAACAGCCGAGGACGCAGCCTGCGGACGCGGTTCGGCCGGCTTGCTCGGATGGCTGGCCGAGACAGGTCTCGAGGCCGGCTTGGCGCCGGCGCTCGACGCTCGTCGCCGCTTGGTGACAGGCGCGCCCACCTCAACCGGCGGAAGCGCTGTCGCCTTGTCCGCAGGCGCCGACGTCGGTTGATTGTTCTGGCCTTCCGCGTTGGCGGCGGTCACGAATAGAAAGCCGTTTGCAAGGCTCGCGGCTGCCCCAATTCCGGAAAGTGCCGGTCGCAAGGTTTCGATGATGGTCACAGAGCCCCCTTCGAGCAGGATGATGTTGAGTTGGATAATCTTGCGATGCGGCGTGACATCGCTGCGATACGGTCGCCGAGATAGCCAGCAAGGCGTCGGCCGATCGACGCCTGGGGACAAATCCGCCAATCCGGACGTCCATCGGTTGCCGGCAGCTCAGACAGCCTCCTGGCGTCTTCAAGGTCAGAAGGTGCGGCTGCAGCTTCGCTGGCCGCGGAGGCATACGCCTGCACATCAACGAGACTGCCGGAAGCTGCTATGCGCCGAAGTGCCTCGAGGCCATGCCGGCGTAACGCAGGTTCGCCGCGCGCCAGCAACAGCGGCGCAATGCGCCGGCGAAAGCCGTCATCGCTGCCGGAGACCGCCCGTTCCAGCCAAACATCGGCAGCGGCGAGGTCTCCGCCAGCATGCAGGATCGTGGCCAGATTGTACTGAGCCCAGTGATCGCCAAGCGCCGCCGCGCGGCTAAACCAATACAGGGCGCCTCTCGGATTGGCCGGCACGGCCCAACCTTCTTCAAGGAATCGAGCGAGAGAATTCATTGCCTTCAGGTTTGCCTTGGAGGTGCCACCTTCCGCTGCTGCCCGAAAGAGCTCGAAACTCCGCGGCCGATCCGCCGGATTTCCGCCGCGCATCAGCATCTGCGCCAGATTGACTTGCCCCCAGACGTGGCCGGCTGCTGCGGCCAGCTCGAAAAATTTCGTCGCGAGCTTCGGATCTGGCTCGACGCCCCAGCCTTGTTCGTAGCACCGGCCAACCATGTTTTGTCCGTCGAGGTCCCCGGATTGGGCGGCACGTTCGAACCAGAGGAAGGCAGCCGCCGGATCACGCGCTACCCGCGCCCCATCGAGCAGCAACTGGCCCCACACGATCTGCGCGGGAATGATATCGGCCTCGGCTGCGGCCTTGATCCACTGCGTCGCATCGTGGGGATTGCTGACGAGCAGGTCACGCAGCTGCGCCTTGGTCAAACGCTGCGCGCGAATTTGCAGGAGTGGTTGGGGCAGGGCCGCTGAGGCGTAGGGATTTGGAGGCCTCTTGGACAGGCGCTCGGGAACAGCTCTGGGCTGTGGGTGGATTGGCATCGTGCTTCGCTTCGCGCAGGCCGTGGTTTAACGGAATGGCTACCGCAGCCCGGTGCGGCGCTGCATCGTGCAATCCGGCCAGACCATTGCTCAATTCGGCCAACGGCCAAGAATTCGTCCAAAATGAACTCGTCCAAAATGCCGCCAAGACCTTAACGCAGGACCTGGCAATGCAGGACCTGGTTGCCGGGGGCAGTGATTGTCTGTTTTGGGTAACGCTTTGGCGCCTTGGATGAATGAGTTGAGGCATCATCCAAACTATCTGGTCATGCGCACGCGAACTGAACCACGCTGCGCAAACCTGACCGATAGGGGTGAAGATGCTGTTGAATACCGCGACTTTTCCGATTGTAAGGCTGTCTTACGATCAGGGCTCGGCCGGAACGGCTGACGAGGCCTTCGCCACCTTCGAAGCACTGCTCGATCGCGGCCAGCCCTTTGTCATCATAGGGCAAGGGGCAAACGCCGACCTCGACGAACACGAGCACGATCCGGGTGAGCAGAGAAGGCTTGCGCTCTGGTCAAAGAAGCACAAACCGCGATTGCGCGAATTTGTGAAAGCCCTGATCTATGTTGAGCCCTCAAAGACGAAGCGACTCGGCATGAGAGCCTTCCAGATCGTGTCAGAGAAGTTCTGGGGATACCCGATGCTGCTCGCCGCTTCGGAGGCAGAGGCGCTGGAGACGGCGCAAGCGCTGCTGAAGTCCGCTTCTCCAAGCAGTCGACCGGGCGAGGCAGGCTGAAGATCTTTCCAGACGACCTGTTGTCCTCGAAGGAGGAGGCCCTCTGAACTCTCGCTTCGACAGCGATTGCTCCCGAAAGCGACGTTGCTCAGCGCCGCGACCCGCTCTCATAAGCCATCAGGAGGCCTCGCTTCCGTTTTCTGTCCTTCCGAGCGGATAGTTGAGAATCATTGTCTATGTACGCTGTCGCTATCGATCACACGCTGGCTGGGCACCATCTTGATCTGCTGACCAAGATGTTCGAGTTGCGGCGTCGGGTTCTCGCCAATCGCCATTACGACACACAAGTCAGCGGCGATGTCGAATTCGACATCTACGATATGCTCAAGCCGACCTACTTGCTCGTCATGTCGGAAGAAGACCTCGTCGGCTGCGTACGACTGTTGCCAACCACCGGTCCGACCATGCTGCGCGATACGTTCGCGACACGTCTTGGGCCCGATCAGATCCCGAGCGGCCCCACCATCCTGGAGAGCTCGCGCTTTTGCATAGCTAGCAAATGTGCTTCGGACTTCGATCGCAATGGACTCAGTCGCGTAGCATACGTCCTGTTCGCGGCAATGATCGAGACGATGTGGAACCTGAATGCACAATCGATCGTGTTGATGACCGATCTCAGAACGGAACACGGTCTCAACCGGGCCGGCTGGCCGATGCGGCGTCTCGGATCACCGCAGATCTCCGGCGGGACGACACTGGTTCCTGGATTGCTGCAAGGATCAAGCGAAGCTCTCGAGCGCATGTACCGCCACGCGAATGTGCGGTGACCGGTTGCTCCTCTCGTCGCGCGCGGTTGCCTTGCATTAAAGTGTGATGGATCGGGACGAATCGATGCGCGCCAGGAACTCGAATCACCTCTTCCGAAGGGAGAGGTGAACCACCGACCGCCGACCAAACCCAATTTCATCACGCTTTAGGAGACCAACCCGGCGCGACAA
Source organism: Bradyrhizobium sp. BR 10261 (assembly GCF_019455395.1). Taxonomy (NCBI): domain Bacteria; kingdom Pseudomonadati; phylum Pseudomonadota; class Alphaproteobacteria; order Hyphomicrobiales; family Nitrobacteraceae; genus Bradyrhizobium; species Bradyrhizobium sp. BR 10261. The sequence continues at coordinate 79,837 of NZ_JACOFQ010000032.1, read as the reverse complement.
GGCGGCAGACAATCCCGTCACGGCTGATCCGGCCGGACCCGCTCGCGCGCCGTCGCGGTCTCCTCGGCTGCCAGGGTCGCGAAATCGATCCTCGACATTTCGACGATGGCCTTGGTGCGACTGAGCACGTTGAGCTTGCGCAGGATGTCGGAGACGTGGACCTTCACCGTGGTCTCCGAGATCTTCAGCTCAAAGGCGATCTGCTTGTTCTGCAGGCCGCGCTTGAGCATCTCCAGCACGCGCAATTGCTGCGGCGTCAGCTCGTGCAGGCGCTTGATCAGATCCTGCGCGGGGCCGGAGGCGCGCTGCGGGCGGACCAGCGCGCGATAGGCGGCGGGCACACAGACCGAGCCGCGCAGCACCTCGCCGATCGACTGCGACAGATCTTGCTTGGACGATGATTTGAGGATGTAGCCGGACACGCCAAGCGACAAGGCGCCGGACATGATCTGCGGATCCTGATGCCCGGACACGATCACGACGGGAATTTTGGGAAACGCCTTGCGGATGCGGATGATGCCCGAAAGGCCTGTCGTGCCCGGTATCGACAGATCAAGCAGGATGAGGTCGAGCTCCGGGGTCGAGGCCAACAGCTCGAGTGCACCGTCGATCGATGTCGCCTGAAAGATCTCGGCCGCAGGCACGACCATCTGAAGCGCACCTTCGAGCGCTTCGCAAAACAACGGATGGTCTTCGACAATCAGAAATCGCATCACGCGTGAGCCACTCTGAAAATCTTGCTGAAGATCCGGCCCGGGACGTCGCCCGGGCCGACGTTGAATTCAATGGATCGAGAATGACTCAGAAGGGGCGGGCCGAATTGATCCAGGTCAAGAACGACACCGCGGGTCATTGCGGCTTCCCGCGATCGAGGCGCGCATGAGGACGTCCCTTGGGATCTGGCAGCTCCATCTTGCCGATCTCGATGACCGCCTTGTTGCGGCTGAACAGGCCGAGCTTGCGCAGGATCTCGGTGATGTGCGCCTTCACCGTGGACTCGGCGAGCGCAAGCTCCTGCGCGATCTGCCGGTTCGGGAGGCCGCGACGCAACAGATCAAGCACGCGAAGCTGCTGCGGCGTGAGCTCGCGCAACTTGACCTCGAGCGCCTTGCTGGCATCGGCCCGGCGCAGCCGCGGCGCCGCCACGAAATCCTTCGGCACCGACACCGACCCGCTGAGCACGCCCTCGATCGATTGCGCGAGCTCTCGCTTCGACGTCGATTTCGGCAGATAGCCGGCCGCTCCCAGCGCCAACGCCTCGCGAACGATGTGCTGATCCTCCTCGCTCGACACGATGGCGACGGGCAGGCGCGGATAAGCCTCGCGCAAACGCAGAAAGCCGGAAAAGCCCGTCGCGTCCGGCAGCGAGAGATCGAGCAGAGCGAGGTCGATGCCCCGCTCGGCGAGCAGGATATGCAGCGCATCCTCGATCGACATCGCCTCGAAGATCCGCGCCTCCGGCAAGGCCAGCCGCACCGCATTGCCGAGCGCTTCGCGAAACAGCGGATGATCGTCGATGATCAGGAAGCTGGTCATGGCGCCTTCCCAAGACTCGCCTGCATGAGATCGCGCCGCACAGGCATCCACCGCGAGAGTGGAAGCGACACATCGATGCGGCACCCGTCCGGCGCCAGGATGATGCCGGACGGAAGCTAGCACATCCTCCCGATCGCGTCTGGTCAAGATCGTTCAGTCGTCGGATTCGGACTGGACCGTCAGCAGGAAGGAATAAATGTTGTCGAACTGGTCGTCGGTGAAGACCTCCTTCCAGGCCGGCATGCCCTTGCTCGGGCGTCCTTCATGCACGGTCGTCCAGTATGTTTCGCGCATGTCGTCGCCGTAGCGGTGACGGAGCAGCCGCAGGTCGATCTTCCGCTCGCTCTGGATCGCATCGGGACCGTGACAATGCGCGCAAGTTCCATTGAAGATTTCCTTGCCCGCACCGACGGCCTCGGCCGCGGGCGCAGCCGCATCGCCCTTGACCTCGGTCGCGGCGACCTTGGCGATCTCGGTCACTTGAACTGCGGTCCGGGCTCCGCCTGCCATGCCCGTCGTTGTTCCCGCAGGCTCCGCCTGGCCCGCGCCGAAGCGAACCGGCTCGCCGCCCGGCAAGCCATATTTCACCGCGAGCTCGCCGATCGTCCGTTGCAGCTGTGGCAAGATCGCATCGACGCGATCACGAAGCTCGGTGGAGGTCTTGGCGAAGCCGATGGCCGCATCCCATGACAGGCCTTCGCCCGCGGTGAGCTCGATCTGGTAGCGATCATGGTAGCTGGTCTTGTTCAGCCAGCCGGCAACCGGCCCCCAGATGAAGGCGATGTCCGCCTTGCCCTGGTCCAGCGCCTGCATGCCCTCCTCCGGTGACAGCACGGTCACCATCTCAACGTCGTCACGGCTCGCGAGCAGGTTTTGCGGCGTGGTGGCGAACTGCACGGCGACCCGCTTGCCCCTGAGGCCGTCGATGCCGCCGATGGCCTTCCCCTTCGCGGCCACGAGGGCATAGCCTTCCTTCGCGAACGGACTCGAGAAGATCACGGCCGGTCCCATGAAGTCCTCGGAGCGCGGCAGCCCGATCATGGCGTCGCATTGCCTCCCGAGCAGCGTGACGCGCACGGTGCGCTTGCCGAAATAGGATTTGTACCAGTCATAGGCGATCGGCCGGCCGAGCGCCTGCGCCAGGGCCTGCCCGATCTCGACATAGAAGCCCGGCTGCGACGGACTATCGCTGGAGAAGGGAAGATTGGTCGGATCAGCGCAGAGACGGAACGGCTGTGCTTCATCGGCGTGAGCCGTTGCGATGGGGGCGATCATTGCGGACGCGGCCGCCCACGCGACGAGCCCTGCAATGCTACGGTTTGCAATGCTACGGTTTGGCTTCTTGCCACTTCCAAGATGATTCGGACGCATCCTCATCTCCCGCAGTTGAGATTTGTTGGGTCAAGCGCGACGTCATCGCGCTTTCAGTTATTTTTGGGCATGATCTTTTCGGAAAACCGCTGCGCACTTTTCCGGATCATGCTCCAGCGCTGCGGCACGCGCCATCAGCCGATGCCGCAACGATCGCCTGGAAAAAGCGCGCGCGTATCCCGTCACCTCTGAAAGATACGCGCGCGAGTGGTCACTGGACGGAGAACACGAAGAGCGAACCGCCCTCGGGAGCTGCGGCCGTCATCTTCTTGCCCACCTCGCCCAGGAACGCGGGCAGCGCAGCCGTGCGGCCGACAACGATGGCGACGTATTGCTTGCCGTCGACCTGGTAGGTCACCGGACCGGCGCCGATGCCGGAGCCGAGATTCTTGCTCCACAGCACCTTGCCGGATTTTGCGTCGATGGCACGGAAGTCGCCATGGATGTTGCCGGCGAACACGAGGCCGCCGCCGGTGGTCAGGGTGCCGCCATTGAACGGCAGGTCTTCCTTGATCGACCAGACCTTCTTCTGCGCCACCGGATCCCAGGCCATGAGCTCGCCGAGGAAGCCGCCGGGGCCTTCCTTGGTCGGGAATTCGGCGCCGAGATAGAACACGCCGCGCTTGTAGGCGACATCGCCGACCGACCAGTCCATGCAGACATTGTTGGACGGGATGTAGACGAGGCCGGTCTCGGGGTTGAACGACATCGGCTGCCAGTTCTTGCCGCCGACGAGATTCGGACAGATGTCCTTGGCGGGATGGCCCGGGCCCGGACGCTTGTCGGGATCCTCGACCGCGCGCAACGTGGCGGTATCCCACTTCTGCGCCCAGCTGGTGAAGACGTACTTCTCCGCCGACAGCACCTTGCCGGTCTCGCGGTTGGCGACGAAGAAGAAGCCGTTGCGATCCGCCTTCATCAACGCCGGGACGGTGCTGCCGCCGATCTTCAGATCCGCGAGCACGGCTTCGTTGACGCCGTCATAGTCCCAGGCATCCGCCGGGGTGGTCTGGATGTGCCACTTGATCTTGCCGGTGTTGGGATCGAGCGCCAGCGTCGAGGCGGTGTAGAGGTTGGTCAGCTTGCCGAAATTGCCATCGCCCGTCGAGCGCACCCCGGTGTTCCATGGACCGGGATTGCTGGTGCCCCAATAGACCGTGTCGGTCTTGGCATCGTAGGAGCCGACCAGCCAGGCGGCGCCGCCGCCATGCTGGGCGGAATCGCCCTTCCAGCTGTCGCCGCCGGGCTCATCCGGGTTCGGCACGGTGTAGGTCTGCCAGACCTGCTTGCCGGTGTTGATGTCGAAGGCCTGGAGCGACCCGCGCACGCCATATTCGCCGCCGCCGAAACCGGTGATCACCTTGTCGCGCACGACGAGCGGCGGCGACGTAATGACAGAGCCCTGCTTGTAATCGACCACCTTCGAGGTCCAGAGCGTTTTGCCGGTCGCCGCATCGAGCGCCGTCAGCTTGCCGTCGAGACGGCCGACGAAGATCTTGCCGTCGGCATACGAGACGCCGCGGCTGTTCACGTCGCAGCAGGCATATTGCAGCACATCATCGGGAATGTCGGGCTCGTAGGTCCATTTGCGCTGCCCGGTCGCCGCATCGAGCGCGTAGACGTATTTCGGACCCCACGAGCTCGAGACGTAGAGCGTGTTGCCGATCACGATCGGTGAGGATTCGTTCGAGCGTAGCGAGGCCAGCGAGAACGAATAGGCGAGCGTCAGCTTGCCTGCGTTCTCGGTGTTGATCTGCTTGAGTGGGCTGAAGCGCGTGTTTCCGTAATCGTGACCGGCAACGGCCCACTGGTTGGAATCGGACTGCGCCTTGATCAGGGAGTCGTTGGCGCGAGCGCCTGGCGTCGCGGCGGCCAGCATCGCAATCATCGAAATGCCGGCCAAGAAGCCCTTTGTTGCAAAGGTCATGTATTCCCTCCGATGTTGTTGTGTGCGCCGCGTTGGGCGCTCGTGATGCGCAGTTTGTCTGCGGCACCATCGACCGGAATTACAACATCGCCTGTTCGCGCTGAGTATGGGCGGAAGGTAGTAGTGCGAAATCACTGGCGCGTTCGTCGCCCATCTCGTTGTCGACGCTTGCGTCTTGCCCTTATTTTACAGCTCCGAAATGGACGTTGGAATTTTTGCAAATCACCGGACTTAACCGTCGTCCCGGACAAGCGGAGCGAAGCGACGCGCAGATCCGGGACGACGATTGAGCGGTAGGGTGGGCAAAGGCGCGCTTCTCGCGCGCCGTGCCCACCACCTCGCTCGATCATGAGGAGATCGTGGGCACGCTTCCGCCGTCGCTCTTCGAGCTATGGCGGACAGTCGCTTTGCCTACCCTACGGCACCCTCGAATTGGGGCAGCATCGCGCGTCAATCACGATGATGGCGCTACCACAGATGCAAAACTTTCGAAGAAGTTCGCGGCGAGCTTGCGCGACGTCGAATCGATCAGCCGCGAACCGAGCTGCGCGAGCTTGCCGCCGATCTGCGCCTCGGCCTCGTAGTGCAGGATGGTGATGCCGGGAGATTCCTCTTCCAGCCTGACCTTCGCGCCGCCCTTGGCAAAGCCGGCGACGCCGCCGGCGCCTTCGCCGATAATGCGGTAGCCATTGGGCGCATCGATATCGGTCAGCGTCACCTTGCCGCTGAACGTCGCCTTCACCGGGCCGACCTTCAGCACCACGGTCGCGACCATCTCCGTCGGCGACGCCATCTCGAGCGATTGGCAACCTGGAATGCAGCGCCTGAGAATGTCGGGATCGTTGAGCGCGGCCCACACATTGGCCTTCGACGCCGGGATACGCTGACTGTCGTTCATCTGCATCGCTTCCACCCCTTTGCTGTTGCTGTACAGCTCGACTAGGGGTGCGCGCGTGCGCAATCAATCGCCAGGAAGTACTAGGAGTGCTTTTGCTGCGGCTCATTCATCAGGTGTCATTCCGGGGCGCGACGAAGTCGCGAACCCGGAATCCATGGATCCACCAACTCTGCCGCTCAATGGATTCCGGATTCCCTCGCTCCGCTCGGGCTCCGAAATGACGCGAGCGGACTCAATCATCGGGCGTCCCGGCTGGTGCAGCTCGCAGGCAGCCGTTCGCTGCATCGCAGCGAACAAAATCAATGGCTTAGATCCCGACCGCCTACTACCAAGATCGCGGTTACAACGGCATGGGCGCGTGCTCCTATTCGCGCAACGAACAAGCCAGCAAAGGGAGAAACGAGGCGCGAGGGGCTCGACGTCAAAGGCCGGCGTTTCGAAGCAGGTGCGGCCCGCGCACAGGCCGCCGACGAAGCGAACATCGTTCGACAGCTTCTTGCGCGGCCGCGCACCGATGGCGCCGGCACGGAACATCGTGGCCGAATCGCGCGCCTGCGGCAGCCGTCACAATGACCTTTCCATGACGCGCGGTGAGCAAAATCCCAGTTGCAAAGTTCCGTTCGCGCTGTCTCTAATTGGAATAATGACAAACATTCGGGAGGTATCACGTGTCTACAGTCAAACTGACGGTGAACGGCAAGGCCGTTGCCGTCGATGTCGAGGACCGCACGCTGCTGGTCCATCTCTTGCGCGACCATCTCAACCTCACCGGCACCCATGTCGGCTGCGACACCAGCCAATGCGGCGCCTGTGTCGTCCACATGGACGGCCGTGCAGTGAAGTCCTGCACCATGCTCGCCGGCCAGGCCGACGGCACCAATGTCACCACCATCGAAGGCATCGCCAAGGGCGACGAGCTGCACCCGATGCAGGCCGCCTTCCGCGACAATCACGGCCTGCAATGCGGCTATTGCACGCCGGGCATGATCATGTCGGCGATCGACATCGTGCAACGCCATGGTGGCCAGCTTGACGAGAGCACGGTCCGTCAGGAGCTCGAAGGCAATATCTGCCGCTGCACCGGCTACCACAACATCGTGCAAGCCGTGCTGGATGCGGCCGGACGCATGAAGGTCTCGCAGGCGGCCGAGTAAGGGCCCGCCTCGAACGAACAATCACCACTGCAGCTTTCGGTGGAAAGCGCAGGCACAGCAATTCCGGTCGGGAGGACCAGACATGGGTGTTGAAGGCATCGGCGCGCGCGTCGTGCGCAAGGAAGACAAGCGTTTCATCACCGGCAAGGGCCGGTACGTCGACGACATCAAATTGCTGGGCATGACCTATGCCCATTTCATCCGCAGCCCGCACGCGCACGCCAAGGTGAAGAAGATCGACTCGTCCGCCGCGCTGAAGCTGCCGGGCGTGGTTGCCGTTCTCACCGGACAAGAGCTCGTCGACGACAAGGTCGGCAACCTCATCTGCGGCTGGGCCATCACCTCGAAGGACGGCAGCCCGATGAAGATGGGCGCATGGCCGGCGATGGCGCCGGAGACGGTGCGCTTCGTCGGCCAGGCCGTCGCGGTCGTGATCGCCGACAGCAAGAACCTCGCGCGCGACGCGGCGGAAGCCGTCGTCGTCGATTACGAGGAACTCCCTGTCGTCGCCGACGTCCGTGCCGCCATCAAGGCCGGCGCGCCGCAGCTCCACCCCGAGGCGCCCGGCAACCAGGTCTATGACTGGGTGATCGGTGACGAGGCCGCGACGGATGCGGCCTTCGCCAAGGCCGCGAATGTGGTGAAGATGGACCTCACCAACAATCGCCTGGCGCCGAACCCGATGGAGCCGCGCTCGGCGGTCGCCAGCTACGACGCCGCGGAGGAGCATTTCACGCTCTATACGACATCGCAGAACCCGCATGTCGCCCGGCTCGTGCTGTCCGCGTTCTACAACATTGCGCCCGAGCACAAGCTGCGCGTCATCGCGCCGGACGTCGGCGGCGGCTTCGGCTCCAAGATCTACATCTATCCGGAAGAGATGGTGGCGCTCTGGGCCTCCAAGAAGACCGGCCGCCCCGTGAAGTGGACCAGCGACCGCACCGAGGCCTTCCTCACCGACGCGCATGGCCGCGACCACGTCACCCATGCCGAGATGGCGTTCGACGCCAACAACAAGATCACCGGCTTGAAGGTGAAGACCTACGCCAATTTCGGCGCCTACATGTCGCTGTTCTCGTCAGCCGTGCCGACCTATCTCTACGCGACGCTGCTGTCGGGCCAGTACAACATCCCGCAGATCCATGCCGAGGTGATCGGCGTCTACACCAACACCACGCCGGTCGACGCCTATCGCGGCGCGGGCCGTCCCGAGGCCAGCTATCTGGTCGAGCGCATGATGGAGACGGCGGCGCGGCAGCTGAACGTCGATCCGGCGGCGCTGCGCAAGCACAACTTCATCACCCAGTTCCCGCACCAGACGCCCGTGATCATGGCCTATGACACCGGCGACTTCAACGCCTCGCTCGACGCCGCGATGAAGGCGATCGACTATGCCGGCTTCCCCGCGCGCAAGGCCAAGGCGAAAGCCGACGGCAAGCTGCGCGGCATCGGCCTGTCCTGCTACATCGAGGCCTGCGGCATCGCGCCGTCAAAGGCGGTCGGCAGCCTTGGCGCCGGCGTCGGCCTGTGGGAATCGGCCGAGGTGCGCGTCAACCCGGTCGGCACCATCGAGATCCTGACCGGCTCGCACAGCCACGGCCAGGGCCACGAGACGACATTCTGCCAGCTCGTCGCCGACCGCCTCGGCATTCCCATCAGCCAGGTCTCGATCGTCCACGGCGATACCGACAAGGTGCAGTTCGGCATGGGCACCTATGGCTCGCGTTCCGCGGCCGTCGGTCTCACCGCGATCCTGAAGGCCATGGAGAAGATGGAAGCCAAGGCCAAGAAGATCGCCGCGCATGCGCTGGAGGCATCGGAAGCCGACATCGTCATCGAGAACGGCGAATTCAAGGTGACAGGCACCGACAAGGCGATCGCGCTGCCGATGGTCGCGCTCGCGGCCTACACCGCGCACAATCTGCCTGACGGGATGGAGCCGGGCCTGAAGGAAAGCGCCTTCTACGACCCCTCCAACTTCACCTTCCCGGCCGGCGCCTATATCTGCGAGCTCGAGGTCGATCCCGGTACGGGCAAGACCTCTTTCATCAACTTCGTCGCGGCCGACGATTTCGGCCGGCTGATCAACCCGATGATCGTCGAGGGCCAGGTCCATGGTGGCCTGGTTCAAGGCATCGGGCAGGCCTTGCTCGAACACGCCATGTACGATGCCAACGGCCAGCCGGTCACGGCCTCGTTCATGGACTACGCCATGCCGCGTGCCGACGATGTGCCCTCCTTCAACCTCTCCCACACCACGACGCTGTGCCCGGGCAATCCGCTGGGCATCAAGGGTTGCGGTGAGGCCGGAGCGATCGGCGCCTCCGCGGCCGTGATCAACGCGATCACGGATGCGATCGGCAAGAACAACCTGGAAATGCCCGCAACCCCTGATCGGGTGTGGCGCACGATCCATTCGGCTTAAGAGGGAGGACCGAAGATGTATCAGACAACCTATCATCGCGCTTCCTCGGTGGATGAGGCCGCCAGCCTGTTCGGCAAGAGCAGCGAGGCGAAATTCCTTGCCGGCGGCCAGACGCTGCTGCCTGTCATGAAGCAGCGCCTCGCGGGGCCTTCCGATGTCATCGACGTCGCCAGGATCAAGGAATTGATCGGCGTCGAGGCCTCGGGCGACACCCTGACCATCAAGGCCGCCACGCCGCATTACGACGTGGCGACCAGCGAGGCCGCCAAGAAGGCGATCCCCGCGCTCGCCTATCTGGCCTCGCAGATCGGCGACCCCGCGGTGCGCTATCGCGGCACGATCGGCGGCTCGATCGCCAACAACGATCCGGCCGCGGATTACCCGGCCGCCCTGCTCGCGCTCGGCGCCACCGTGAAGACCAACAAGCGGTCGATCGCGGCGGAGGACTTCTTCAAGGGCCTGTTCACGACCGCGCTTGAAGACGGCGAGATCATCACCGCCGTGTCGTTCCCGGTTCCGGCCAAAGCAGGCTATGCCAAGATGCGGCATCCCGCCTCGCGCTTCGCGCTGACCGCCGTCTTCGTCGCACAGACGAAGGCGGGCGAGATCCGCGTCGCCGCGACCGGCGCCTCGCAAAGCGGCGTGATGCGGGTTGGCGCGATCGAGTCCGCGCTGAAGGCGAATTGGTCGCCGTCGGCGATCGACAGCGTCAGCATTCCCGCGAGCGGGCTGCTGGCCGACATCCATGGCACGGCGGAGTACCGCGCCAACCTCGTCAAGGTGATGGCGCAGCGCGCGGTGACTGCCGCGGGCTGACAATCCCGCGCCAGCGTCTCGACACAAATTTTCCGCGGCGCGCACTTCCGTGCGCGCCGTTTTATTTTGCCCATGCGGAATGAAAACCGCTTGCCTCGCTGGCGGGAAGGCGAGAAAAGTTAATCAGCCGATTAACTCGCCACCAAGAGCAACGTCGGAGGCGTTTGCCGGATCACCGGCATTGGCCCGTGACCCGAGGAAACAACAACGTGCTCGACAAACCAGCTCCCAGCTCATCCGTCCGCGCCACCGGCCCGCTCGCGGGCTTCCGCATCGTCGAATTCGCCGGCATCGGACCCGGCCCGTTCGCCTGCATGATGCTGGCCGACATGGGCGCCGAAATCGTCACGCTCGACCGCGTCGGCGCCAAGAAGAGCATGAAGTCGGTGGCGGGGCGCGGCCGCAAGCTGATCGAGCTCGACCTCAAGAACAAGGCGGCGATCGCTGAGGTGCTCGACCTGCTTGCCAGCGCCGACGCGCTGGTCGAAGGGTTTCGTCCTGGCGTGATGGAGCGGCTCGGGCTCGGTCCTGACATCGTGCTCGCGCGCAATCCAAGGCTCGTCTACGGCCGCATGACCGGCTGGGGCCAGGAAGGCCCGCTGGCGAACGCGGCCGGCCACGACATCAACTACATCTCGATCACCGGCGCGCTCGCCGCGATCGGCACTGACGAGGCGCCGGTGCCGCCGCTCAACCTGGTCGGCGATTTCGGCGGCGGCGCGCTCTATCTCGTGGTCGGCGTGCTCGCCGCACTGCTGGAAGCATCAAGATCCGGCAAGGGCCAGGTGGTCGACGCCGCGATGTGCGATGGCGCGGCCTCGCTGATGTCGTTCTTCTTCGACATGAAGACACTGGGACGCTGGACCGAAGGCCGCAACCGCAATTTCCTCGACGGCGGCGCGCACTTCTACGGCGTCTATGAATGCGCCTGCGGCCATTTCGTCTCGATCGGCTCGATCGAGCCGCAATTCTACGCGCTGCTGCGCCAGCATGCGGGCCTCAACGATGCCGATTTCGACGCGCAGATGGACCCCAAGGCCTGGCCCGCGCTGAAGGAGAAGCTGAAAGCCGTGTTCAAGAGCAAGACGCGCGAGGACTGGTGCAAGATCATGGAAGGCACCGACATCTGCTTTGCGCCTGTGCTGACCATGTCGGAAGCAACCGCGCATCCGCACATGGTCGCCCGCAACGTCTTCATCGAGCGCCATGGCGTGAAACAGCCGGCGCCCGCGCCGCGCTTCTCGCGTACGCCGTCGGCGGTGCGCGAGCCGGAGGTAGCGGAGATCGGGGCGGTGACGAGGGCGTGGAAGGCAGCGAAGTAGCCCAAGCGCGGGAATCCGTAGGGTGGGCAAAGGCGCGTAGCGCCGTGCCCACGTCCTTCCGCAATTCGAGAAAGTGGTGGGCACGCTTCGCTTTGCCCACCCTACGGCAGCGTGCCTGACAGCGGCAGTCTACGCCGCGTTCCCCACCTTCAGCACGCCGCGGCGGATCTGATCTTCCTCGATCGACTCGAACAGGGCCTTGAAATTGCCTTCGCCAAAGCCGTCGTCGCCCTTGCGCTGGATGAACTCGAAGAAGATCGGGCCGATCGCGTTGGCCGAGAAGATCTGCAGCAGCACCTTGGTCTGGCCGCCGTCGACCACGCCTTCGCCGTCGATCAGGATGCCGTTCTTCTGCAAGCGCGCGACGTCCTCACCGTGCTTCGGCAGACGCGCATCGATCCGCTCGAAATAGGTCGCGGGCGGCGACGGCATGAAGGGCAGGCCGGCTTCGCGCAGGCCTTCGATGGTTTTGTAGATGTCGCGGCAACCGCAGGCGATGTGCTGGATGCCTTCGCCGCGATAAGTCTTCAGATATTCCTCGATCTGGCCGGAATCGCCGGCGTCCTCGTTGATCGGAATCCGGATCTTGCCGTCCGGGCTGGTCAGAGCGCGCGAGAACAGGCCGGAGGCGCGGCCCTCGATGTCGAAGAAGCGGATCTGGCGGAAGTTGAACAGTTTTTCGTAGAAGCCGGCCCAGACATCCATGCGGCCGCGATGGACGTTATGGGTGAGGTGATCGAGATAGAACAGGCCGGCACCATGGGGCCGCGGATCGCGCGCACCCAGCCATTCGAACTCGGCATCATAGGCCGAGCCCTTGGCGCCGTAGCGATCGACGAAATAAAGCAGGCTGCCGCCAATGCCCTTGATCGCGGGCACATCCAGCGTCTTCTGCGCCGATGTCACGCCGGCCGGCTCGGCGCCGAGCGCTATCGCGCGGTCATAGGCCGCCTTGGCATCGACCACGCGAAACGCCATCGACGGCGCGCAGGGGCCGTGGGCGGCCACGAACTCGTAACCGTGGGTGCCGGGCTCCTCATTGACGAGATAGTTGATGTCGCCCTGGCGATAGACGGTGATCTTCCTGGTCTTGTGGCGCGCGACCGGCGCATAGCCCATCAGCTTGAACAGATCGTGCAGCTGCTCGGGATCGGGATGTGCATATTCGACGAACTCGAACCCGTCGGTGCCCATCGGATTGTCTGATGTGATCGTGGCCGGCGGTGCATCGTGCGGAAACGGACCCATTGCGGTTCTCCCAATTGCTGCTGGGTAGAACTATCCTTCATGGGGCGCGCAATGAGCGTGCAAACGGGACGCGTTTTCGCTACCTTATGCACGATCCGTGCATGAACTGGACAAATGACGCATGATCCCGGTGGATGCCTTCGACCTCAAGATCCTGGGCGCGCTCCAGGATGACGGCCGCCTCACCAACCAGGAGCTCGCCGAGCTGGCCGGCCTCTCGGCCTCGCAATGCTCGCGGCGGCGGATGCGGCTGGAAGAGGAGAAGGTGATCGCGGGCTATCACGCCGACCTCTCCAGCGAGGCGCTCGGCTTCGGCGTGATCGCCTTCATCCAGGTCGGGCTTGCGACCCACTCGCCTGATAATTCCAAGCGCTTCCGCGCGCTGGTGAACCGGATCGACGAGATCCAGGAGGCCTATTCGCTCACGGGCGATGCCGATTACGTGCTGAAAGCCGTGCTGCGCGACCTCAAGGGCCTCTCCAATCTCGTCAATGACGTCCTGATGCCGCACCAGAGCGTGGCGCATGTGCGCTCCTCGATCGTGCTCGACCGGCTGAAAGAGAGCTCAAAGCTGCCGCTGAAGGATTTGAAGGCTGGCTGAAATCGAGGGAACTACGCCATTCGCGCTGCCCGCGCAGTCTGCGATGATCGAGACCGATCCGGGAGACTTTAGCCATGGCCCTTCAGCTGCGACCGAACTGCGAATATTGCGACCGCGACCTGCCGCCATCAGCCACCGACGCGCGGATCTGCTCCTATGAATGCACATTTTGCGCGGATTGCGTCGAGACAAAGCTGTTCAACGTCTGTCCGAACTGCGGCGGCGGCTTTGCCCCACGCCCGATCCGCCCCACCCAGGAATGGCGGCCGGGCGTCTGCACGAGCAAGCAGGCGCCATCAGACAAGCGGGTGCATTTGAAGTACAGCCTGGAGGACGTCGCGGCGCATTGCGCGCGGGTGCGCAACTTGCCGCCGGAGAAACGGTAGGTCTCGTAGGGTGGGCAAAGGCGCTCTTGCGCCGTGCCCACCATATGCTTGCGGTGGGCACGCTTCGCTTTGCCCACCCTATGGGACCGAACGCGCGGCTATTCCGCCGGCAAAATCGTCCCCTCGACCTCACCGAAACCGATGCGATAGCCGTTGCCCTGGCACCAGCCGCGCATCACGAGGCTGTCGCCATCTTCCAGGAACGCGCGCCTGGCGCCGCCGGGCAATTCCACCGGCTCGGTACCGTTCCAGCTGATCTCCAGAAGGCTGCCGCGCTGGTTCTTCTCCGGGCCCGAGATGGTGCCGCTGCCGAGGAGATCGCCGACATTCATCGCGCAACCGCCGGAGGCGTGGTGCATCAATTGCTGCACCGAGGACCAGTACATGTATTTGAAACTGGTGCGGCTGATGCTCGCCGGCGCATTGCTGCCTGCCGCGCGCAAGGAGACGTCGAGCGCGATATCGTAGTTCTGCGGCCTCACCTGCTTGAGATAATCCAGCGGCACCGGTTGCTGCTCCGGCCCCTTCAGCCGGAACGGCTCCAGCGCCTCGCGCGTCACCACCCAAGGGCTGATCGAGGTCGCAAACGCTTTCGCCAGGAACGGCCCGAGCGGCACGTATTCCCATTGCTGGATATCGCGCGCGCTCCAGTCGTTGAGCAGCACGAAGCCAAAGATCATCTCCTCGGCCTGACTCTCGGTCAGCATGCCGCCCATCGGAGACGGCTGGCCGATCACGACGCCCATTTCCAGCTCGAAATCGAGCCGCTTGCAGGGTGCGAAGCTCGGCACCTCCACGTTCGGCGGCTTCAACTGCCCGCGCGGCCGCTTCACCCTGGTGCCTGACACCACCACGGTGGAGGCGCGGCCATTATAAGCGATCGGCATGTACAGCCAGTTCGGCTGCAGTGCATTGTCCTTGCCGCGGAACATCACGCCGACATTGGTGGCGTGCTCCTTCGAGGAATAGAAATCGGTGTAGCCGGAGACCGCGAAAGGCAGATGCAGCTTTGCCTCGCGCATCGGCACCAGCGCTCGGCTGCGCAGCTCCTCGTTGTCGCGCAACTCCGGATGATCGTGACGGAGCAGCTCGCTGATGCGCGCGCGAGTCTTCGTCCAGATCCTTGGTCCCAGCGCCATAAATGCATTGAGCGAGGGTCCGGAGAAGACGCCAAGCGCTCCGACATCGAGCCCCGAATCCTGCTCGAGCTCCCAGAGGTCGAGCACGTAATCGCCGATGGCGACGCCAACGCGCGGCGTTGGATTGCCAGCGGTCGAGAACACGCCATAGGGCAGGTTCTGGATCGGGAAGTCGGAGGTGGGATCGATTTCGATGAAGGAGCGGAGGGTGGGGTCATTGGGGTGGGGCACGCGAATTCTCCAATCGGAAAATCGTCATGCCCGGGCTTGACCCGGGCATCCATCATTTCAGGGAGGGATGGATCGCCGGGTCAAGCCCGGCGATGACGAACAACAAAACTTACGGCCTATTCGGATCGAACCGCTTTTCCAGGCCCTTCCAGCAATCGGCGTAATCGTCCTGGAGGGTCGACGACTTCGCGGCATGGGCCGTGACGCGCTGCGGGTAGCGGGTCTCGAACATGAACGCCATCGTGCCGGTGAGCTTCACCGGTTTCAGCTCGCCATTGCTGGCGTGCTCGAAGGCGTCGCGATCGGGGCCGTGCGGCAGCATGCAATTGTGCAGGCTCATGCCGCCGGGGACGAAGCCCTGCGGCTTGGCGTCGTAGATGCCGTAGATCAGGCCCATGAACTCGCTCATGATGTTCATGTGATACCAGGGCGGACGGAAGGTGTTGTCGGCGACCATCCAGCGCTCCGGGAAGATGACGAAATCGATGTTCGCGGTGCCCGCGGTCTCCGATGGCGAGGTCAGCACCGTGAAGATCGAGGGATCGGGATGATCGAAGCTGATCGCGCCGACCGGCGAGAAGGCGCGCAGATCGTATTTGTACGGCGCGTAATTGCCGTGCCAGGCGACGACGTCGATCGGCGAATGGGCGAGCTGCGTCTTGAACAGCGAGCCGCCCCATTTCACGTAAAGCTCGGTCGGCGTCTCCTTGTCCTCGTAATTTGCGACCGGCGTGAGGAAGTCGCGCGCATTGGCGAGGCAATTGGCGCCGATCGGCCCGCGCTCCGGCAGCGTGAACGCGCCGCCGTAGTTTTCGCAGAGATAGCCGCGCGCAGGACCGTTCGGAATCTCGACGCGGAATTTGACGCCGCGGGGTATCACCACGATCTCGCCGGGCTCGGCATCGATGCGGCCGAACTCGGTGACGAGGCGCAGGTTTCCCTGCTGGAGCACGAACATCAGCTCGCCGTCGGCATTATAGAAGTGCTGGTCCACCATCGACTTGGTGATGAGATAGACATGCGCGGCCATGCCGGCCTGCGTATCGACGTCGCCGGCCGTGGTCATGGTCTGCACGCCCTGGAGGAAGGTGACCTCCTCCTTCGGCAGCGGCGTCGGATCCCAGCGCAATTGCGCGATCGGCAGATCGTATTCATGGCACGGCGCCGAGCGCCACAGGCCGGCGTCGACCTTTTCGAAGCGGCCGGAATGCTTCACCGAGGGGCGGATGCGATAGAGCCAGGACCGCTCATTGCTGCCGCGCGGCGCGGTGAAGGGTGAGCCCGAAAGCTGCTCGGCGTAGAGCCCGTAGGCGCAGCGCTGCGGCGAATTGCGCCCGATCGGCAACGCGCCCGGCAGCGCCTCGGTCTCAAAACTGTTGCCGAACCCGGACATGTAGCCCGGCGTCACCTGCGCCGAGCTGCGGACGATCTGATCAGGCGAGGTATTGATGTTCATGACTATCCTCCTCCTTGCAGGGCGGCCCACATTTCCTGGTCGCGCTTGTCGGTCCAGATCACGGGATCGTCGATCCCGGATGCTTCATCATAGGCGCGCGACACATTGAACGGCAGGCAGTGCTCGTAGATGGCGAAGCTGGAAAATTTCGGATCCATCACCTCGCGCGTCGCCGCCATCGTCTCCTTCAGCGTGCGGCCCTTGGCGACCGAGATCTCGGCGGCGCCATAGAGCGAGGTGACGAAATCGCGCGTCATCGCGATGGCTTCGCGCACGGTGGCGGTGCCCTTCAGCGCATCGCCGCGGCCGGGCGCAATCGCCTTGGGATTGAAGTTGCGGATCTCGTTCAGCGTCAGCGGCCATTCGCGCAAATGCGCATCGCCGCAATAGCAGGCCGAGTGATATTCGATAAGGTCGCCGGAGAACATCACCTCGGCATCCGGCACCCAGGCGACGATGTCGCCGGAGGTATGGCCGGCCCCGAGCTGCATCAGCCGCACCTCGCGCTTGCCGAGATAGATCGACATCTCGCCTTCGAAGGTCAGCGTCGGCCAGGTCAGGCCGGGAATGCTGGCCGCGTCCTGGAACAGGCGTGGGAAGCGGCCGTATTCGGAATCCCAATCCTGCTGGCCGCGCTCCTCGATCAGCCGATAGGTCTCCTGCGAGGCGACGATGCCCTGCGCGTGATAGGCGGAGGCGCCGAGCACGCGCACGGCGTGATAGTGCGACAGCACGACATATTTGATCGGCTTGTCGGTCACCTTGCGCACGCGTTCGATCACCTTGTTCGCCATCGCCGGAGTCGCCTGCGCGTCGAACACCAGGCAGCCGTCGTCGCCGACGATCACAGCCGTGTTGGGGTCACCCTCGGCGGTGAAGGCATAGAGATCGGCGCCGATCTCGGAGAAGGTGATCTTCTTTTCGGCGAGATCGCCGGTGGATGCGAAGTTCTTCGCCATCAATTCATCCTTACGAAGTTATTGTTGTTGCTGTTGCTGGTGCTGGCCATCGATCATGCGGCGTTTCGCCAACACCAGCGCTTCCCGCAGCACGTCGATGTCGCCGATATGGTTGGCGAGGATCAGCACCAGCGCCGCGTCGAAATCCGCGCTCTGCTCTTCGGTGAGGCCGCGATGCGCTTCGACGATGGCGCGAAAGGCATCGTCAGGCCGCGCGAAGTTGGAGCTGGTTGATAGCGGCATGCCAAACCTCAATTCAAGCCTTGAGCCCGCGACAATGCCGCCGCTACGCCAGCGCGCGTCGGATGGCGGAAGCGTGCCGCGACATAGCCATCGGGCCTGAGCAGATAGGCCGTTTCAGGCGCGGCGTCATAGCGGCTGGCGACGAGGCCCGCGGGATCGGCCAATCCGCCCACCCCGCCGATGCGGATGTCCTTGACGCCGGCGGGCGCATCGAACGCTGCGCCATTGCTGAACGACAGCAAGGCGAAGTCCGTTCCACCTTTCCGGAACGCATCCGTCAGATAGGCCTTCTCGCCCGCGCGCGTCGCAATGGGTGCATCGAGCATGGAACAGCCGGGACGAGGTCCACCGGCCCACGCATCCACATCCGGCGATGACAGCGGCGAGTCGTAGCTGCACGGCACCGAGAGCCGGCCGCCATTGACCATGCGCTTGCCGAACTCGGTCTCCTTGGCCAGCGCCAGCACCGCCTTGCGCAGCCGCGCTTCCTGATGCGAGTTCGGCGCCATGAAATCGGTCGAGCGGGTGGATTCGCGGATGTTCTCGTCGGCCGCCAGGCTGCGCTCGATATGATAGCTCTCGAGCAGGCTCGCCGGCGAAACACCACGCAGCACACGATCGAGCTTCCAGGAAAGATTCTCGGCGTCTTCAAGTCCGGAATTCGCGCCGCGCGCGCCAAAGGGCGAGACCTGATGTGCGGAATCACCGGCAAAGATCACGCGGCCATGAATGAAGCGGTCCATCCGCCGGCACTGGAATTTGTAGAGCGAGATCCATTCGAACTCGAACTTGTCGTGGCCGAGCATGCGCGCGATCCGCGGCCGCACGTTCTCAGGCTTCTTCTCGACGACAGGATCGGCGTAGCGATTGAGCTGGAGATCGATGCGCCAGACATCGTCGGGCTGCCGGTGCAGCAGCGCCGAGCGGCCGGCATGGAACGGCGGATCGAACCAGAACCAGCGCTCGGTCGGGAATTCCGCGGTCATCTTGACGTCGGCGATCAGGAACTGGTCCTCGAACACCTGTCCGGCGAACTCGGCACCAACCATCTGCCGCAGCGAGGAGCGCGCACCATCGCAGGCGACGACATATCGCGCCTGCAGGCGATACGTGCCTTCAGGCGTCTCGATCGTCAGCAAGGCAGAATCATTGCGCTGCTCGAGCGCGCTCACCTTGTTGCGCCAGCGCAGGTCGATCGCAGGCAGATCGCTGATGCGATCGACCAGATAAGCCTCGGCGTAATATTGCTGAAGGTTGATGAAGGCCGGCCGCTTGTGGCCGTCCTCCGGCAACAGGTTGAACTGATAGAGCTGGGACTCGCCATGAAAGATGCGGCCGACGCTCCACACCACGCCCTTGTCGACCATCCGGTCGGCGACGCCAAGCCGGTCCCAATATTCCAGCGAACGCTTCGAGAAGCAGATCGCGCGCGAGCCTTCGCCGATGCGGTCGGCATCGTCCAGAAGAACGACGCGCTGGCCGCGCTGCGCAAGATCAATGGCGAGCGACAGCCCGACCGGGCCAGCACCGACGATCACGACGGGATGCTCGGCCGGACTTTGGCTGGGACGATCCTGGTCGGGGTGGCGGCGATAGCCGAACTGGGTCTTGGCCTTTTGCGTATTGGCCGGCGCCATACACGAACCTCGGCTCTGGTCAGGACAGGACTGATCTGCTAGATAGTCTCACGTGCAACTATTTTGGACCGGAGCCGGCCGGCCGTCAACTGGAATTCGGAGCGCTCTCCTTGGCGAGGACATCAAGCGACATCGCGCTGAAGACGAGAGAAGCAGGCGAGGCTTCCCCACGGCCGAGATCCCGGCTCGATCTGTTCAAGTTCGTGCCGTTCCGCCTCAACCGGCTTGCCGCGGAGGTCAGCTCCGCGCTCGCGGTGGAATATCAGGAACGTCACGGCCTCGACATTCCGGCCTGGCGCGTGATTGCCACGCTCGGCTTCCGCAACGATGCCTGCAGCGCGCAATTTATCTCGCAATGCACCCGCACGCATAAGTCGACCATCAGCCGCGCGGTGACCACGCTCTTGCAAGACGGCCTGATCGAGCGGGTCGAGAACGAGGCCGACCGCCGCGAATTTCGCCTGCAACTGACCAGGAAGGGCCGTGCGCTCTACGAAGAACTGTTCCCGCAATTGCTCCGGCGGGAGGACGAGATCCTCGCCTGCCTGTCGGCGCAGGAACGCAAGCAGCTCTCGACCCTGCTAGGCAAGATCGAGCAAAGCCTCGACCTGATCCAGACCAGCGAAGAGGCCGACGCCAAGCAGGCGTATTAGTGCGCGTACGCGTAGAGGCGCAGACGCCTCAGCCGGTTGAGAAAGCTTGGTGGGCTCGTGAAGGCACTGGCTTATTTCGCGACGCTCCTTGTGGCATTTGCCGCAGCGCGCGCCTACGCCGCTGACATTGGTTATCTGGCTTCGCCCGGAATCGCTGCAAGCGAGTTTCCCTCACCGCAGCGCCCCGTTGCACGGATCGTCAGCCCACGCCGCGCCGCCGAAGAGCGCCGCGACGCCCTCAATGAGGCCGGCCAGATCGCACGCGCCCTCGAACTGAAACCGGGCATGACGGTCGGCGACATCGGAGCAGGCAGCGGCTACCACACGGTCAGGCTCTCGCGCCTCGTCGGACCCGCCGGCTCTGTCATTGCCCAGGACGTCACGCGGGACTACCTCGTCGAACTGGCAAGGCGAACAGAGCTTATGAAGCTGACGAACGTGCAATTCGCGCTCGGCGAACCACACGACCCGCGCCTGCCCGCGTCCTCGCTGGATGCCGCAATCCTCGTGCACATGTATCACGAGATCACCCAGCCCTATGCCTTCCTCTACAATCTCGCGCCCGCCTTGAAGCAGGGTGCGAGGGTCGGCATTGTCGATCTCGAACTTCCGACATCGAAGCATGGCACGCCGATCGCGCTGTTGCGCTGCGAATTGACCGCCGTCGGCTATCGGGAGGTCGCTGCCTATCAGCTCGCAGGAGACACAGGATATCTGGCGATATTCTCCCCGCCGGAGCCAGCGGCGCGAACATCTCCCCGCGATATCGTTGCTTGCGGCGATCCTGCCGTCACGCGGTGACATCGCGCCTGCCGGCGGCTCGTCTCGAAGTCTGAACACGTACGAAGAAGTGGTGCGGCCGGAAGTTATCGGCCGAGGCTCAAACCGGAGAGGGCGCAGCAGCGCAAGTAGCTCTCGGCGCTGCTCGACAAGATCGAGGCGAGCCTCGATCTGATCCGGACCGATGAAGAGGCGGACGCGAAGCAGGGGTATTAGCCCGCTCTGTCATTCCGGGGCGCCGCAAAGCGGCGAGCCCGGATTCGATCTGGCCACAGGTTGCGAGGATGTATGGATTCCGGGCTCGCGCTACGCACGCCCCGGAATGACGCTGCCGCACTATTTCGCAAACGACCGCGTCGGCGGCAGATGCAGCGCCCAGGCGTCGAGCTTGTCGCTGGCGCGCGGATAGATTTCCGTCACAACAGGATCGTGACCGGGAATGTAGCGATCGGGATGCCCGGCGAGGCGTTCGATCGTCTCCCAGCCGGCCGCCATGTCGCCGACATTGTAGACGATCGGGAATGGGCTCCTGCGCTGCAGATTGGCGTAATAATGCGCTGCATCGGACGCCAGCACCACCGGGCCGCGCGCGGTCTCGACCTTGACCACCTGCAAGCCGTCGGAATGGCCGCCGACGCGGTGCACGGTCACGCCGGGCGCGACCTCGCCATCGCCGGAATGGAATGTGACGCGCTCCCCATAGACATGGCGCACCATCTGGGTGACGTGCTCGACCGAGAACGGATGACGCAGCAGTCCGTTACACATGCAGCGGCCGGTCGCATAAGCCATCTCGCGCTCCTGGAGGTGGAAGCGTGCGTTTGGAAAGCGATCGAGATTGCCGGCATGGTCGTAATGCAGATGCGTCACGATGATGTCGCGGATGCTCGATGCGGCGACGCCGAAGCGCTCCAGCGCATCGACCGGATCGAGCGTCAGTTTTCGCGCGCGCAGGCGCGCCTCTTCGGCATTGAAGCCGGTATCGACCAGGATATCGCGGCCCGGCCCGCGGATCAGCCAAACGAAGTAGTCGAGGTCCTGTGCCGCGCTGTCGTGCGGATCCGGCGCCAGAAAATTCATGCTGGGGGTGCGCGGCGACATCGTCGCATAGCGCAAGGCGTAGATTTCGTAGGCGTTTCCCATGACCTTGATCCCGGCTTTTGCTTTTCTGAGTGGACCTTGGCGCACCAAGCCATCGCCGGCCGCAAAGGTCAAACCGCGCGGTTGCAGCGACCCCGGCAGCAATGTGAGACCGATCACATTTTCGTCGCGAGTGCCGGCCTAACATGGCATTCGGAACCCTGAACGAGCTTGCGTCGAGGAGAGCCCTGATCGTCGATCTATTCCCCTCGCCGCCGGCCTGCGCCTCGCGCTCAATTGTCGCGATAGTGCAGAAACTCCAAGCGGTTGACGCCCCCGCTCCCCGGTTTGATAATGCCCTTTGCGTAAGTTAAGGTCGCCGCGGCGCAAGCTGGGAACGGCGCCTTTTTGGCTGGACCGCGCTGATTATGAAAACTCGCTTCCTTTTTCTTCTGCCATTGCTTGTCTTGCTGGTCCCGACCGCTGCGTCGCATGCGGCCGGCGACCGCTTCGCGCTGGTGATCGGCAATGCCAAATATCCCGATGCCGACAGCCCGCTGAAGGAGCCGATCAACGATGCCCGTGACGTCGCCGACGAGCTCAAGCGTGACGGTTTTACGGTCGAGGTCGGCGAGAACCTCACCGGCGACGCCATGCGCCGCGCCTTCGACAAGCTCTATGGCAAGATCAAGCCGGGCGCGGTGGCGCTGGTATTCTACAGCGGGTTCGGCATCCAGTCGGCGCGCCAGAGCTACCTGATCCCGGTCGATGCACAGATCTGGACCGAGTCCGATGTCCGCCGCGACGGGTTTAGCATCGAGGCCATCCTGGGCGAGCTCAACACCCGCGGCGCCGGCGTCAAGATCGCGCTGATCGATGCCTCCAGGCGCAACCCGTTCGAGCGCCGCTTCCGCAGCTTTTCGGCCGGCCTGACGCCGGTGATCGCGCCGAACGGCACGCTCGTGATGTATTCGGCCGCACTGGCGTCCGTGGTGTCGGATGCCGGCGGCGACCACAGCCTGTTCGTCCAGGAGCTGCTCAAGGAAATCCGCGTCCCCGACCTGATGGCCGAGGAAACGCTGAACCGCACCAAGATGGGCGTCACCCGCGCCTCACGCGGCGAGCAGGTGCCCTGGATCTCGTCCTCGCTTGCCGAGGATTTCTCGTTCATTCCGGGGGCGAGCGGATCGCGCCCGGCGGAAACGCCGCCGGCGCCTCCCGCACCGCCGCCGGCCCCTGTTGCCAGCAATCCGCCTCCGTCTCCGCCCGCTCCGCCTGCCCCTGTGGCTGCGAATAATCCGCCGGCGCCGCCGGCACCTCCATCACCGCCGCCGCCCTCGCCGAAGCCGCAGGTGGACGCCGCGCTGCCTCCGCCACCACCGCCGGTCAAACCGGCCGAGCCCGCTCCGCCGGCAAATGCGGACGGCGGCCCGAGCGCGGCCGCACTGCAGGAAGATCCCACCATCAAGAGCCTGACGGCCAAGATCGCCGCCAATCCTGACGACGTGAATGCGCTGTACCGGCGCGGCCAGGTCTATGCAAGCAAGGGAGCCTACACCCTCGCCATCAAGGATTTCGACGACACGCTGCGGATCAATTCGAAGGACGTCGAGGCCCTGAACAATCGCTGCTGGACCCGCACCGTGGTCGGCGATCTCCAGGGCGCGCTGAAGGACTGCAACGAGGCGCTGCGGCTGCGGCCGAATTTCGTCGATGCACTGGATAGCCGCGGGCTGGTGAACCTCAAATCGGGCGCGGTGAAGAACGCCATCGCCGATTTCGACGCCGCCTTGAAGATCAACCCGCGCCTGACCTCCTCGCTTTACGGCCGCGGCGTGGCCAAGCAGCGCAACGGCTCGACCCAGGAAGGCTCGCTCGACATCGCCAATGCCAAGGCGATGGATCCGAACATCGTGCAGGAATTCGCAAGTTACGGAGTGCGTTGATATTTTTTTGATTTCGGACGGACGGCGCCTCGAACCCTGGCGCCCCGGCCAAGACTAACCGAATGGATGCCGCAGGCGACCTGGCCGTGGGCCACTTGCAGAAATTTTGGAACCGCGCGGGCTCGCGCAGGAGGGACAGATAATGAATTTGGCCGCAAGAGGACTGACCGCAATCCTGTCCATCGTCGCCCTCGGTGCCGTGCTATCGCTCCCGCCCGCCTTCGCCGGCGACGACGGCAACAGCAAGAACGTCACCGAGGACGAGATTGTCCGGGCCCTGGCGCCGCCGCCGAAAAAGCCCCTGACCCGCGGCCTTTCGATCGGCCCGCAGGCGGATCCCGTCCCGACCGCGGCGGAGACCAAGTTGATCCAGTCCGTCCGCGGCCGCGCCACGCGCTCGCTCTCCTCGACCGAGCGCGAGGAGATCGCGACCGCCGCCAAGGACAAGCCGAATATCGATCTCGAAATCACCTTCGACTACAACTCGGCCGATATCAGCGCCAAGTCGCTGCCTTCGGTGCAGGCGCTCGGCCGTGCGCTGACCAGCCCCGAGCTCAAGGGCTCGACCTTCGTGGTGGCAGGCCACACCGACGCCGCCGGCGGCGAAGCCTACAATCAGGATCTGTCGGAACGCCGCGCGGATTCGATCAAGCGCTATCTGGTCGAGAAGTACAGCATCGCCGCCACCGACCTCGTCACCGTCGGCTATGGCAAGAGCAAGCTGAAGGATCCGAGTCAGCCGCTGGCCGAGGTGAACCGGCGCGTGCAGGTCGTCAATATGGAAAACAAGACCACCGCATCGAAGTGACGCAATCGGTTGAAGGCGACAAGTCCTGATGTGGTGTAAACTATTGGTCCCAGCGCGCGTCCCGCAGCCCTGCGGGACGCCGCTTCGTTTCAGGGATTCGTTCCCGACAACCCCGAACCAGGCCAGGATGATCCGGCGATGAACATCTCCGAATATCTCAAGCCTGCAGGAACCGCGGCGTTCATTCTTGTGCTCGGCGTCGGCTATTACTGGTTCGAGCATCGGCATCGCCCCGAGGCGAAGGAGACGCCGGGCGAGGCGCTCGTCATCGTCACGAAGTCGACCAATGCCTGCTTCTCCGACCTCGTGCGCGTGACCGGCTTCTTCGTGCCGCGGCGCGAGGCCGTGGTCATGGCCGATCAGGAGGGATCGAAGGTCACCGACCTGTTCGTCACCGAAGGCACCATCGTCACCGAAAATCAGGAGCTGGCGCGGCTGACGGCGCCGCCGCAGATCCCCGGCCAGCCGCAACGGCCGGGGCCGCAGGGTCCAATCTCCCTGAAGGCGCCGGCGCCGGGTCTCATCACGGAAGTGCGCACCATCGTGGGTGCGCCGGCCTCGCCGCAGGCGGGACCGATGTTCCGTATCGCCGTCAACAATGAGATCGAGCTGGACGCGCAGGTCCCGGCCGTGCACATGCCCAAGCTCAGCACCGGCGCGACGGTGCGGATCAGCCGGGACGACGCTGCCGATCTGATCGGCCGGGTCCGCCTGGTCGCGCCCGAGATCGACCGCGCCACGCAGCTCGGCCGCGTCCGCATCAGCGTCGCCAACAATCCCTCGCTGAAGGTCGGCGTGTTTGCCCGCGCCTCCATCGACGCCAAGCGAAGCTGCGGCGTCGCGGTTCCCAAGACCGCGATCGACCATCTCACCGTGCAGGTGGTCAAAGGCAATGTCGTCGAGACGCGAAGGGTGCGCGTCGGGCTGACATCCGACAGCCAAACGGAAATCCTCGACGGGGTCGAGGTCGGCGAGATCGTCGTCGCCGACGCCGGCTCTTCGCTGCATGACGGCGACCAGATCAAGACCATGTTCGCCGATGAACTCGATCGCACGCGGGTACGCTAATGGCTCTCAATATCTCGGCATGGTCGATCCGCAATCCGCTGCCGTCGGTGGTCTTCTCGATCATCCTTCTGATCCTCGGCTGGACCTCCTTCACCAAGCTCGCCATCACCCGGCTGCCTTCCGCCGACATTCCCGTCATCTCGGTCGCCGTCTCGCAGTTCGGCGCCGCACCGGCAGAGCTCGAATCCCAGGTTACCAAGACGGTTGAAGACGCCGTCTCCGGCGTCGAGGGCGTCAGGCACATCACCTCCTCGATTACCGACGGCGTGTCGGTCACCACCATCCAGTTCGCGCTGGAAACCAACACTGATCGCGCCCTCAACGACGTCAAGGACGCGGTGACTCGCGTGCGCTCGAACCTGCCGCAGAACGTCACCGAGCCGCTGATCCAGCGCGTCGACGTGATCGGCCTGCCGATCGTCACCTACGCCGCCATCTCGCCGGGCAAGACGCCGGAGCAGCTGTCTTATTTCGTCGATGACGTGGTCAAGCGCGCGCTGCAAGGCGTGCGCGGGGTCGCGCAGGTCGAGCGCATCGGCGGCGTCGAGCGCGAGATCCTGGTCTCGCTCGATCCCGATCGCCTGCAGGCGATGGGGCTGACGGCCGTCAATGTCAGCCAGAGCCTGCGCGGCACCAATGTCGACGTTGCCGGCGGCCGCGCCGAGATCGGCAAGAACGACCAGGCGATCCGCACCCTGGCCGGCGCCAAGACGCTCAGCGACCTCACCGGCACCATGGTCCCGCTGTTCGGCGGCGGCGAGGTGCGCCTGGACGATCTCGGCACCGTGACCGACACCATCGCGGATCGTCGCACCTTCGCCCGCTTCAACGGCGAGCCGGTGGTCGCGCTCGGCATCAAGCGCTCCAAGGGCGCCAGCGACGTGAAGGTCGCCGAGGCCGTGCAGAAGCGCATCGACGCGCTCAAGGCCGCCTATCCCGATGTCGATCTCAAGCTGATCGACACCTCCGTCGACTACACCAACGGCAATTACGAAGCGGCGATCTCGACCTTGTTCGAGGGCGCCATCCTCGCCGTCGTCATCGTGCTGCTGTTCTTGCGCGATTTGCGCGCCACCATCATCGCGGCGGTCTCGCTGCCACTGTCGATCTTCCCGGCGTTCTGGGCGATGGACATCCTCGGCTTCTCGCTCAACCTCGTCAGCTTCCTCGCCATCACGCTGTCGACAGGCATCCTGGTCGACGACGCCATCGTCGAGATCGAGAATATCGTGCGGCACATGAACATGGGCAAATCGCCCTACCGCGCCGCGCTGGAAGCCGCCGACGAGATCGGCCTCGCCGTGATCGCGATCTCGCTGACCATTATCGCCATCTTCGCGCCCGCGAGCTTCATGTCCGGTATCGCCGGGCAGTTCTTCAAGCAGTTCGGCATCACCGTCTCGGTGCAGGTGTTCTTCTCGCTGCTCGCGGCACGCTTCGTCACGCCGATGCTGGCGGCCTACTTCCTCAAGCACCATGCGCACGAAGAGCCGCCGCCCGGCCGCATCCTGCGCACTTATCACAGCATCGTCTCGTGGTCCGTGAAGCACTATTTCATCACCGTGCTGATCGGCTTCGGCATCTTCGCGGCCTCGATCTGGAGCATCACGCTGCTGCCGCAGGGCTTCCTGCCGGCGCAGGACAGCGCCCGCTCGCTGCTGGCCCTCGAACTGCCTCCGGGCACGCAGCTCGCCTATACCGAGAAAGTCACCGAGGACATCGTCGCGCGTCTGCGCCAGCGGCCCGAGGTGAAGAGCATCTTCGTTGACGGCGGACGCGTTCCACCGGGCACGCAGGAAGTCCGGCGCGCCTCTCTGATCATCAATTACACACCGAAGAACGACCGCAAGATCACCCAGCGCGAGCTCGAATTTTCGATCAGCCAGGAGCTGGAGAACGTCCCTGATATCCGCTTCTGGTTCCTGGACGAGAACGGCCTGCGCGCGATCTCGCTGGTGGTGACCGGTGTCGACCCAAATATCGTCAACAACGTCGCCAGCGAGCTTGCGACGCAGATGAAGCGGATTCCGACCATCTCCGACGTGATCTCGGAAACCTCGCTGGAACGTCCCGAGCTGCGCATCGAGCCGCGTGCCGATCTTGCCGCGCGGCTCGGCGTCTCGACCGAAAGCCTGTCGCAGACCATCCGTGTCGCGACCATCGGCGACGTCGGTCCGGCGCTTGCCAAGTTCGACGTCGGCGACCGCCTGGTGCCGATCCGCGTGCAGCTCGAGGATGCCGCCCGCGGCAATCTCAAGACGCTCGAGCAGCTGCGTGTTCCGCTCGGTGAGCACGGCGAGAAGGGCGGCGTGCCGCTCGCTGTCATCGCCGACGTCAAGCTCGACCAGGGCCCGACCAGCATCAACCGCTACGACCGCGAGCGGCAGGCCACCGTCGCCGCCGACCTCGTCGGCTCCGCAGCGCTCGGCGATGCCACCAAGAAGATCTACGAACTGCCTGTCATGAAGAGCCTGCCGAAGGGCGTGAAGGTCTCGCCCTCCGGCGATGCCGAAAGCCTCAACGAGCTCTCCGACGGCTTTGCCACCGCCATCACCGCAGGCCTGATGATGGTCTATGCGGTGCTGGTGCTGTTGTTCGGCACCTTCCTGCAGCCGATCACCATCCTGTTCTCGCTTCCGCTCTCGATCGGCGGCGCGATCGCAGCGCTGCTCGTCACCGGCAAGCAGCTCACGACGCCGGTCTGGATCGGCATCCTGATGCTGATGGGAATCGTCACCAAGAACGCGATCATGCTGGTGGAATTCGCCATCGAATCCATCCATGCCGGCAAGCCGCGCGAAGAGGCGATGATCGACGCCGGCATGAAGCGAGCCCGTCCGATCGTGATGACCACGATCGCGATGGCCGCCGGCATGATGCCGAGCGCGCTCGCGGTCGGCGCCGGCGGCGAGTTCCGCTCGCCGATGGCGCTCGCTGTGATCGGCGGCCTGATCTTTTCGACCATCCTGTCGCTGGTGTTCGTCCCCGCGATGTTCATGGTGATGGACGACATCGGCGCGCTGATCTGGCGCTTCGGCAAGCGGATGATCGTGCACAGCGCGGATGCAGAGACGGGGGATCATCATGGCGCTGCGACGCCGGAAGCGCCGCCGATGCCGAAGAGCGTTGTGCATCCGGCCGCTGAGTAGCGGCGGCTCCAACGAGGAGCGGCGTCGCCAGGCCCCTACTCGTTCCGGGCGATCGCGGTCAGCTTGGTCATGTTCCGCAGCAGGATGCGGCCACGCTGCAGGTCCAGGATCGCTTCCTTGCGCCAAGCCTGAAGCTGGCGGTTGACGCTCTCGCGCGCGGCACCGACGAAGACACCGAGCTGCTCCTGCGAGATGTGCACCTCGGAGCCGAAATCGGCGGCCAGCGCGCAGAGCCGTCGCGCCAGCCGCACCGGCAACGGCTGCAACATCGACTCTTCCATGCGCTCGCTCTGCCAGCGGATCCGCTGGCACAGCAGTGCGATGATTTTGATCGCGACCTTCGGCTCCCGCTCGAGGAAGGCGAGGAAATCTTCGCGCCGCAACACGAACAATTCGCTGGTCTCGCCCGCGGTCGCATCCGCAGTGCGACTCTGGCCGTCCAGCACCGCGACTTCGCCGAACAGATCGCCCGGACCCATGAAATTCAGCGTCAGCCGGCTGCCGTCGGAGGCGCCGGTCTCGATGCGGACCTGGCCGCGGCGCACGCCGAACAGCGCGTTACCCGGGTCACCCTTCTGGAACAGCACCTCGCCGCTCGCCAGATGCTGGGTGTGGCAGAGATTGGACAAACGCTGGAGTTCGTCCGCGCCAAGATCGGCGAACATGGCATTCATTTTCAGAATGACCGCAAATTCGGCCTGCTTGCTCATTTCAGCGTCCTTGTGAATTCACTCGTCAATTTCCGGGGCAAATCGCTTGGAAGCATGAACGTCAGAATCGCGTAATACCGCGCCGGAGAAGTGTGTCATAAGTCACATAACTTTGCAGCACCTCCCGATTATTTTTAGTCGCTTGGAGCGGCTTCCCGTCCCGGGATAAGCTTGGCGCAAAGGACGGGTCATCCGCCTGATGCGACGCCGCCCGTCCGTCGTTGGAAAGTCGATATGAGAGCAGTGAAATTCGCCGGCGCGGCGGTGGCCGCGATCATCATCGTAATCGTTCTGCTGCTGGTGATCGGGGTTCCCTCGGGCTTTTTGGCTGCGACGATCGCCTCGCGCGTCGAGCAGGCGACCGGGTATCGCCTCTCGATCGACGGAACCACGAAGATCAGCCTGTGGCCGACGCTGAACGTCACGCTGAACGACCTCACGCTTGCCGATCCCAAAGACCGCAGCGGCGTGACACGCGTGACCATCGACACGGTGCAGGCCGACATGTCGCTCGCAAGCGTGTGGTCGGGCCATCCCGAGATCAGCGAGATCATCGTCAGCCATCCCGTGCTGTACCAGCCGCTGCTGCGTGAGCGCCTGCCCAACGCAGACGCGTCGCCAAAACCGCTCGCGCTCAACATGGACGACGCAACCATAGACCGCGTCAGGATCAGCAATGGCGAAGTCGCATTCGCGCGCGCACGCGATCGCGTCGAAGGCCGCGTCAGCGCGATCAATGCGGACGTCGTCAACGGCCGGGATCGCAAGCTGAACATTGTCGGCACCGCGCGCATCGGCGAACACCCGACCAAGTTCGACATCAAGGCGACCAGCCCGGCGCCGCCGATCGAGCGGCAGACCGTCCCGGTGGATTTCGCCGTCGACATGCCCGACGTGCTGAAGTCGCAGCTCGCCGGCCATGCCGAGCTGCGGCTGAACGGCACGGTCGTGATGATCAACGGCGTCAACGGCACCCTCGGCGACGGCGCCTTCAACGGTTGGGCTTCGGTCGATATCGCGAGCAAGCCGCTGGTGAAGCTCGATCTCGACTTCCAGCGCCTCACAATCCCGCTGGCCAGATCGCCTGACGGCGCGGCCGCACAGGCCTGGAGCGATGCAGCCATCGACGTATCCGGGCTCAACTATGTCGACGCGCAGGTCAGGATCTCGGCCAACGAAGCCGTCATCGGTGAGGCCCGTCTTGCGCCACTGGCGCTCGATGCAAAGCTCGCCGGCGGCATCTTGAAGGCCGGCACCGCCAATCTCGGCGCCTATGGCGGCCAGGTCTCGGGCGAGGTGATCCTCGATGCAACCAGCGGCGCGCCGAGCTTCGCGATGCATTCCGACCTGGTCGGCGTGCGCGCGCTGCCGCTGCTCCAGGGCCTTGCCGAATTCGACCGGATCGACGGCAAGCTGCAGGCCAAGCTCGCCCTGCGCAGCGCCGGCACCAGCCAGCGCGCGCTGATGGCGAACATGCAAGGCAACGCCTTCGTCAATTTCCAGGACGGCGCCATCCGCGGCATCAATATCGCGCAGATGATCCGCTCGCTGACCTCGGGCACGCTGAGCGGCTGGCAGGACAACCTGAACCCCAACCAAAGCTCCAGCCAGGAGCAGAGCACGGATCTGTCGCAACTCTCCGCCTCGTTCCGCATCGACAAGGGCCAGGCGGTGACGACCGATCTCAATCTGATCGGGCCGCTGGTACGCGTCACCGGCGCCGGCACCATCGCGCTCGACACCAAGATGATGGGCTTCCGCGTCGAACCGAAGCTGGTGATGACGACGGAAGGCCAGGGCCGCACCTCCGAGCCTGTCGGCTTCGGCATTCCCGTGATGATCACGGGCGCCTGGTCGCAGCCGCGGATCTATCCCGACATGGCCGGCGTGCTCGACAATCCTGAGGCCGCCTATGCCAAGCTTCGCGAAATGGGCAAGGGCCTGTTCGGCCCCGACGGCGCCGGGCTTGGCAACATCCTGAACAGCTTTGGTCTTGGCAGCGCCGCTCCGGGTGGCGGCAATGCCAATCCGCAAGTCCAGCAGCCGGGGCAAGGACAGGGGCAGAACAATCTGCTCGGCGGCCAGCTGGGCGAGGCGATCGGCAATCTGATCCAGCAGGGGCTCTCGAGCGGCGCCGCTAACGGCACCGGCCGAAGCCGCGGCCTGCCAGGCAACTCGACCACCCCGGCGCCGCAGGCTTCGCCCGCCCCGCCGATCCAGGATCCGCCCCAGGCCCAGCAGGACAGCCAGCCGATGAACGACGTGATGCGGCAGCTGTTCAATCGGTGATGGGCGGATCAAGGCGTCGAACTTCGCCCGCAACCAGCTGCGACAATTCACCGCCCGGTCGGCCCGGCATTCCCCGATAGGTAACCACACCAGCCCGTTCCTCGCCCCTTGCCGGTCCAAGCACCCAAATTGTGCTAGAAGGGCGATAGGGCCCGTACGGCCCTTAGCGCCGGCGTCGGTCACGGCGCGAGAGGATCCGGATGGCGGGAGCGAAAGACAAGACCTGGGTTCTGCGCGAGGGCCTGTTCGCCAAATACGTCGTCTCCCTCGTCGGCCTCGTCGTGTTCGTGCTCGCGGTCAACGGCGCGATGGAGACCTGGATCTCCTATCGCGCCACCAGGACCCAGCTGACCGGCGGGCTCGAGGACAAGGCGCAGGCCGCCGCCCGCCGTATGGAGCAGTCGATCTCCGAGCTCGAGCGCCAGATCAGCTGGGTCACGGCGGCAAGCCAGGACACGCTCGAGAAGCGCCGCACCGGCTATGCCCAGCTGCTGCATCAGGTCTCGGTCGTCACCCAGCTGTACCAGCTCAATGGCGAGGGCCGCGAGGTGCTGCGCGTCTCGCGCCAGTCGACCACATCAGGCGGCAACGCCGACCTCTCCCGCGACATGCGCTTCACCGACACGGTGGCGCGCGGGGTGAGCTTCTCGCCGGCCAGTTTCGTCGATGGCAGGCCGATGATGTCGATTTCGGTGGCACATTCCGGCTTCAACGCCGGCGTCACCGTGGCCGAGGTCGATCTCAGCTTCCTCTCCGACTACCTGTCGGACAACCAGGTCGGCAAGGCCGCCTTCGCCTATGTCGTCGATCCGCGCGGCCGCGTGCTGGCGACATCGTCGAAGGGGCCCGATGTCGGCACGGATCTGTCGAAGCTGCCGCAAGTCGCAGCTGCGATTGCGCCCGGCGGCGAGGGCGATATGTCTGGCACGGACTTCAACGGCCATTCGGTGCTGTCAGCTGCGAGCACGGTGCCGAAGCTCGGCTGGAGCGTGCTGTTCGAGCAGCCGACCGCGCAGGCCTTGATGCCGATCCGCGACCAGCTCGTGCGCATCGCGCTCTTGATCGGCATGGGGCTCCTGGTCGCGATCCTCGCCGGCACGCTGCTGGCGCGCCGCATGATCATCCCGATCACGGCGCTGCGCGACGGCGCGCACAAGCTCGGCGAGGGCGACTTCAGCCACCGCATCGACGTGCACACCTCTGACGAGCTGGAAGATCTCGCCGGCCAGTTCAACCGCATGGCCGGCCAGCTCCAGGAGACCTATACGGACCTCGAAACCAAGGTCGAGGCGCGCACCCGCGACCTCGCGCAGTCGATCAACGAGCTGAGAGTGCTGGAAGAGGTCGGCCGCGCGCTGTCGTCCTCGCTCGACCTCAACGCCGTGCTGCCGACGATCGCCGCCCGCGCGCTGGAGATCAGCCATGCCGATGCGGTGCTGATCTACGGCTATGAGGCCGAGCCGCGCCGCTTCAACCTGGTCGAGGCCAACGGCATCGACAAATCGGCCACCGGCGGCCATGTCACCATCGACGAGGGCGAGAATGTTCTGAGCGATGCCGCCAGGAGCGGCGAGCCGATCGCGATTGCCGATCTCGATCACGCCGCCGAGCAGCCGCTGCGCGAGGTCGCGGTCGCCGCCGGCTTCCACTCCGTGCTGGTGGTGCCGCTGGTCGACCAGCAGGGCACGCTCGGCGCGCTGGTGGTGCTGCGCCGTGCCGGCGGCGCATTCGAAGGCAGCCTCACCGGCCTGATGCGCACCTTCGCCAACCAGGCCGTGCTGGCGATGCGCAATGCGCGCCTGTTCACCGAGGTCGCCCACAAGAGCCACGCGCTGGAGACCGCGAACGAGACCGTGCGCGCCCAGGCCGACAAGCTGCGCGAGCAGACGGAGCAGCTGAGGAACTGGAACAAGTCGCTGGAAGAGCGCGTCGCAACACAACTCGGCGAGATCGAGCGCATTCGCAAGCTCGAGCGTTTCCTGGCGCCGCAGGTGGCGCAGCTGATCGCCTCGTCCGACAGCCCGGAGGGCCTGCTCACCAGCCAGCGCCGCGAGGTCACCGTGGTGTTCTGCGATTTGCGCGGCTTCACCGCGTTCACGGAAGCGACCGAGCCGGAAGAGGCGATGAACGTGCTGCGCGAATATCACGCCGCGCTCGGCCAGCTGATCTTCAAATATGAGGGCACGCTGGACAAATATGCCGGCGACGGCGTGATGATCCTGTTCAATGCGCCGATCCAGTTCGAGGACCACACAAAGCGCGCCGTGAAAATGGCGGTGGAGATGCGCGACACGATCGGTCCCTTGACCGAGCGCTGGCGCAACCGCGGGCACAGCCTCGGCTTCGGCATCGGCATCGCGCTCGGCTATGCCACGCTCGGCCAGGTCGGCTTCGAGCAGCGGCTGGAATATGCCGCGATCGGCAGCGTCACCAACCTCGCCTCGCGCCTCTGCGCCGAGGCCAAGCCCAACCAGATCGTGGTGAGCCGCCGCGTCTACGGCATGGTCGAGCCATGGGTCGAGGCGCGCGCGCTCGACGATCTCCAGCTCAAGGGGTTCAATCATCCCGTGCTGGCGATGGAGATTTTGTCGTGGCGCGAGGAGGTGGACAGCGTCGTCGATGCGACGGCTGCGCGACGACGAGGGTAGTCGTCGTCACAGACGTCGAAAACAACCCCATGCACAGTAGCCAAGGTTCGGGCGAGACAGCGCATTTTCGATGCGAATGCTGATTTTACGAAATTTGCCTTGAGGCGTCGGGCAAAACAGTGGTAGGGTGGCATCATCGGGCGTTGCGCCTGATCTCCCCAAGCGCAGATGTGATTGCCGGCGGGTCGGTCGATCCGCTCAGGCAACTGCGCTGTCGTTGATCTCACGAATCGTACTGACAAGACGAACCACCTTGGCTTCATCGAACAGATGTTCCGGCCCTGTCGGCGCAATCCCAGTGAAAGGAGGCTCGTACAGCAACGACGGGTCCATCATGCCTTGATCGGTCAAATGCTCGATCACCATGTTGATGAATTCAATCTGCGCCGCGGTCGCCGTGCCGGCGGAAATGAATCCGCCGAATGCCTCGCTGACGGCGGCACGATCGAGCCCGACGAGTGAGCGAACGAAGCGTCCAAAGCCGTGGCTCGTCTCACGCGCGCGCTCGATATCACCGGCTTCGCCGACGCCAGCGTCCAGAAGCAGCTTTTCAAGTTCGCTGAGATCAGACGGCGTCAGAGGTTTGCCCTGTCTCAGCTTGTGCAGGACGATGTTGTCCTGATGCGCTCGCAGGAAATGCCGCGCCTTGGTCTTGAAGCGGGCGAAGTCGGCCTCACCGACTTGCGGCAATTGCAGCTCGATGCCCTCTCCGATCTCGTCGGCAAAGTTCGAATAGACCAGAGCCTTCCTGCCCTTCTCGATGTGCTGGACGAGGTCGCGGAGGCGCAGGCGCACGAGTTCCAGGAGCGGCACGGTGACGCCTTCCCACCACTGATCGGTTTGGATGTCCTCGATCAGCTCGGCATGCTGCGCGATGGCAGGAATGGCGGTTTGTTCTTCCAAGGCGGAAGCGATCTCGAGCAATTGCTTCCGTAGCGTGTCGAAGCGCTTGGAGCCTTTGAGCAGAGCCAGCTCAAGCTGGAACATCAGAAGGTCAAAGCGTTTGGCGTCCTCGGTGCCGAGCATGTGGCTTGAGGGAAGCGGCGCGACTTCGTCGACCAGTTCCTTGCGCTTCTCGTCGTCGATTTTCTCCCATGCCTCTGGCTCGCGGAACTTCTCCACGGAGCGGCGATGCTGGCGCACGATGAAATTATCTTCATTCATGCCACCGACGATGTCTTGCAGCGTCTTGGCGGCCGATGCGCGAATGTCCGGTTCGCTCGGCGGCGGGTCGCCGCCCGGCTCATAGGGGGTCTGCTCGCCGGCAGCGAAGCCGCCCGCCCTGTCGTGCTTCTCGTCGAGCGCCCGCACCAGATCGACCCTCCCGGCGAACAGGCGCTCGGAGAGCGAGCGCGCGGCGCTTGCCTCCTTCAATTCAGGATTGGCACCGAAGAACTCGATGTTCTGGCAATAGTCGAAGACCCGAAAGAATTCCTTGTCCTGTCCCGGACCGAACAGATCCGGGCAGAGCCGCGTGCCGCGGCCGATCATCTGCCAGAATTTGGTCTTCGACCGGACCGGCTTGAAGAAAACAAGATTGACGACCTCGGGCACGTCGATGCCGGTGTCGAGCATATCGACCGAGATTGCAATGTGCGGGGCCTTGGCCTTTGCGGAGAAATCGTCAATCAAGGTTTGGGCATAAGCCCCGGTCTGGTGCGTGATGACTCGGGCGAAATGGCCGGCCAGCGCCGGATAGGCCACATTAAATCGGTCATAGATGAACTTCGCGTGCGCCTCGTTCTTGGCAAAGATGATGGTCTTGCCGAGCCGGTCTCCGCCCTCGACCTTGAGGCCGTTCTGCATGAGGTGAGCGATGACGAGATCGACCGTCTCCTCGTTGAAGAGACGCTTGTTCACCTCGGCAGCTTCGACGGTATCAGGGACATCGTCCTCGCCCCATTCCAGCATGTCCCACTGGTCTTTCTCCTCCGGCGAGAGGTCGTCATAGCGAAGGCCAGAGCGGACGATCTTCAACGGGACAGAGATCGTCTTGGGCGGCACGAGGTGCCCTTCGGCAACGGCCTCCTCCAGCGAATAGGCGTCGGTCGGCACCCCGTCTTCGAGGTCGAACAGCGAATAGGTGTTGCGGTCGATCTCGTCCTTCGGCGTCGCGGTGAGGCCAACCAGGAAGGAATCGAAATATTCGAAGATGGCGCGGTAGCGCTGGTAGACCGAGCGATGCGCCTCGTCGATGACGATAAGATCGAAATGCCCGGGGCCGAACTTGGCCTTTCCTTCCTGCTTGCCGTCGATCAGGCCCATCATGGTCGGATAGGTCGAGATGAAGACGCGGCCTTCGCTGGTCCGCTCGGTCACGAGATTGACTGGGGCCGAGTCCGGCAAATGCGCCTTGAAGGCACCGGCCGCTTGGTTCACCAGCGCGATCCGGTCGGCCAGGAACAGCACGCGCTTGACCCAGCCGGCTCGTATCAGGAGATCGACCAATGCGATCACGGTGCGCGTCTTGCCGGAACCGGTGGCCATGACGAGCAGCGCCTTGCGCTCCCCGTCTTCCTCGAAATGTTTTGCGATGGAGCGGATGGCGCGGTGCTGGTAAGGCCGCTCGACGATCTTGCGGTTGATCGCCTCGGCTGCGAGCGACCGGCGGCTGACCCGGCGCTGGATCAGAAGCTCCAGCTCGTCGCGCTTGTAGAAGCCGCCGATCTGGCGCGGCGGATAACGCGTGTCGTCCCAGATCCAGTGCTCGTAGCCGTTGGAATAGAAGATCACCGGCCGTTGGCCGTAACGCGCCTCCAGCCTATCGGCATAGAGCTTAGCCTGCTGCTGCCCGATGCGGGCATCCTTGCGGGTGCGCTTGGCCTCGACCAGGCCCAGCGGCTTGCCGTCGGCGCCCCAGAGCACGTAGTCGACGAAGCCGATGCCCTCATTGTTCGGCATGCCCTCGACGCGGAACTCGGTATCATCAGGCCTGTCCAGCGCCCAGCCGGCCTCGCGCAGCAGGAGGTCGATATAGCGATCCCGTGTCTCGGCCTCGTTGTAATCGTGGCGATCGGGCTTCGCTTCCGCCGCCTTGCGGGCGGCGGCGACCTCGGCGCGGACTTTCTTCAGTTCCTCATCGAGGTTCTGCTTGTCGAGCAGCAACTTCGTGAGCTCGCCATTCTTGGCATCGAGCTCGGCCTGCTGCGCCTTGAGCTGGACGAAAGCCTTCTTCAGGACATCGTCGCGCCGCGACAGCACGGAGGGATCGAAGGCGAGGCCATCCGCCGGCTTGGCCTTGGCGTAGGTGCGCGCAAACCAGAAGCAGACGTGGAACAGCTCCTTGACCGCGCCCGTGGCGTCGCCGGAGCTGATGCGGCGCTCTTCGTGGACCGCTCGATTACGAAGGGTATTGATGTATTTCGCCTTGGCGAAGACGGCCTCTCCCGCG
This sequence comes from Bradyrhizobium sp. BR 10261, assembly GCF_019455395.1. Lineage (NCBI taxonomy): Bacteria > Pseudomonadati > Pseudomonadota > Alphaproteobacteria > Hyphomicrobiales > Nitrobacteraceae > Bradyrhizobium > Bradyrhizobium sp. BR 10261. The sequence continues at coordinate 41,966 of NZ_JACOFQ010000032.1, read as the reverse complement.
GCGCGGCGAAAGCTCGGCTCGTGCAGCAGCGCGGAAATATTGTCCTGATAGGGCAGCTTGAGGCCGGGGTCGTTGCGAAACGCCCATTTCACCGCGACCTCGACCGTCTTGCCGGCAAAGAACGCCGCGGCGGTGGGCGACACCCCCGCCTGACGCTCGGCCTCCACCGCGGCCTCGTGGACCGCAGGGAATTCAGCAGCAAGGAAGGCGAAGTTCGACATCGGCAGGCTCAGGCGGCGTTTGCCGGCGCAAGAGCCCGAACAATCCGACGAGGCGTTTGGAGCAATTCTTCCCCCTGCATCCGCCTGCCCTTCCCGGCAGGTCCCAATCGCAGGATCGTCCCATCTGGGAGAACCTGATGCAACCCCTACGGGTTGCCTACTTGCCTGCCCGCGTCAGGACGGGAGGGCGGCCCCTATTTGGCGGCGTCGATCCGCTCGATGTCCTCCTTCAGGAGGGTGTTCACGAGGTCATTCAGCGAGGTGCCCTGGGTCTCGGCGAGGCCTGAGAGGTAGGCCAGAACCTCGGGCTCCAGATGAACAGGCGGCACGAGGCGCGCACCGGCCTTGAAGAACTTGCCGCGCTGGGCAGTCGAAAAATCGTATTCGTCCTTCATGGGATTACCGATCACCCTCTTCATAGGACTTGATCTCGCGGCGGGTCGGGTGGCGCGCCGAGATGATACGGATCGCAGCCCTGTCCGCGGATAGCTCCGCATAGGTATGCACGACCAGGAGCAGGTTGCCAGCCGGGTTCCGGCCCATGGTAACCCATCGCTCCTCCCCTTCGCCAGACTCTTTGTCGAGCAGCGACAGCGCCAGCGGATCGCCGAAAACGCCCATCGCCGCCTCGAAGGCGACCCCATGCTTGCGCCGATTGCTCTCCGCCTTGACCGGGTCCCAATCGAACTCGAACTGCATGGTTAGAGCTGCCCGGAGAAGGCGCGGTACTGGAGGGAGGAGAAGAGATCGTCGAGAGCCGATTCTGCGTTTCGAAGACTAATCTCAAGCTGCCTTTGCCGCTTCAACCGGGCGTCAAATTGATCCAGTAGTTCCATTGGCGGCAACGCAATGGGCAGATTTCTAAGAATTTCCAGATTGATGTTCTTTTGCGCGACAGCAGGAGCTTTCCTTTCAAGAGTCTGCTGGAGAAACGACAACCAAACCCGCACATATTGAACGAGTCCCTCGCTTGAATGGCTAAAGCCGACAACGCTATCGGGAAAGCACGCGGGGAAAGTCAAAATTCCTGTTCGAGCAATGTTTGCAGCGATTGTTATGCAAAGAGTGCCGGTGGGCCACTTCCTGCTCTGACGAAGTCCCAGGTCTGAATAGGTCGATGAGTATGAGGTAATGTACCCGCCGCTGTTTGCCACTTCGCCAGTCTGGATGAGAGGATGCTCTCCTCCAAGCAATGCAGGGTCATTGCGTGGCCGATGTTTCGAAACACCTCTATCCAGCTGCCCAATCTCTCCCAGCGTCTTCCATGGGAATAGATTCTCGTTCTGAACAGGATCGCCAAACATTTCCAGAAACATCGCTTTGGTTAGGCTCTCCGATAGCTCAAGCGATCGCTGGCGCTTGCAGCGCAGCGCATACACATTGTCCAAAATGGCCGAGATTCTCTGCTGCTCCTGAAGCGGCGGTAAATCAACCTCCCATGCCTCCATCCCGGCCTTGGTGATGTGAATCATAGAGATGCCGCGGCCTGACGCCTTCAAACGCTCAGTGATATATTGCAATAGGTAGTACGCGAAACGCTTATCAAGCCGGTCGGAAGGGATCACTTTCCAAATGTGGTAATGATAGATCGCCTTTTCGCCGCTCCAAAAATATGGCCCGAAGGTTGCGGACCACGCAAAAAGCAAATCGCCGTCTTGGCAATACTTCTCCTCAGGCAAGCTGAGATTTGAATAGTACCATCTATCGCCACCATTTAGGTTTTGAATCCGTATCACTTGAGTGCCCACTTCCAGCAACTCATTTTGTTTATAGGCTCGCCCGTTAACTAGAGTCAGAATATCGCCGAGAGCGACCCGCGTCCAAGATCTCGCCCGTTGGTACACTGCTGCCAGATTCAAAGCATTTTCTCCAGCTCAACCAACCCGAGGGCTATCTCCTTCTCCAGCTTCCTTAGGTCCGCGATAATCTCGTTCGGAGAACGATGCGCGGTCGCCTCATGCACCACTTCTTTGTAGTGATTGAGCGAGAGATCGTAGCCAGAGGCAACGATCTCGGCCTTTGGCACGCAAAAGCTTTGCATCGTACGTGAACGCTTACGCTCCGGGCCAGTGCGCTCCTTCCAGCGAGCTGCAATATCTGGAAGATTGTTCTTCGATTGTTCGTCTCCGTCGAGCGTTGCTTTCGGTCCGATCTTGTCTGGCGGCAGTAATGGTGCACGTTTATCGTCCAAGGACATTCCATCAGCCTGGCAATCGTAGAACCAGACCTGATCGGTGCCGCCCGAATTGGTCTTGGTAAACAACACGATCGCCGTCGACACGCCGGCATATGGCTTGAACACGCCAGACGGCAGCTTCACTATCCCGTCGAGCTTGTGATCCTCAACGAGCATCCTTCGAATTGCCTTATGCGCCGTGGAAGAACCGAACAACACGCCGTCCGGCACGATCACGGCGGCCCGGCCGCCAGGCTTCAGCAGCTTCAGGAACAGCGCCATGAACAGAAGCTCGGTCTTCTTTGTCTTGACGATCGTGAGAAGGTCCTTGGCTGTCGTCTCGTAGTCGAGCGAACCAGCGAAGGGCGGATTGGCGAGCACGAGCGAGTACCGATCCTCGTCGCCGGCATGCTCTTGCGACAGCGAATCCTTGTAGCGGATGTCCGGGTCGTCGACGCCGTGCAGCGTCATGTTCATCGAGCCGATGCGCAGCATCGTGCCGTCAAAATCGAAGCCGTGGAACATCTCCTCGTTGAAATGGTCGCGGCTTTCCTTGTCGTGAAACAGTTTTGGATGATTGTCGCGCAGGTATTGGCCCGCCGCGACCAGGAAGCCACAGGTGCCGCAGGCGGGGTCGCAGATCACGTCCTTCGGCGTCGGCGCGGTCATCTCCACCATCAGCGCGATGATGTGGCGCGGCGTGCGGAACTGGCCGTTCTGGCCGGCGGTCGCGATTTTGCCGAGCATGTATTCGTAGAGGTCGCCCTTGGTGTCGCGGTCCTCCATCGGGATATCAGCGAGGAGATCGACGACCTTGGCGAGCAGTGCCGGTGTCGGAATGGTGAAGCGCGCGCCCTTCATATGGGTCGCGTGCGCGGTGCCCTCTTCCGCCATGGTGCGCAGGAAGGGGAATACGTGCTCGGAGACGATGGCGAACATCGTCGCGGGGTCCTTGTTCTTCAGCCGCGACCAGCGCATCTCCTCGTAGGCGACGCCGCCGCTCTTGCCGATATCATCCTTGCCTTTCGGGAAGATGCGCCGCTCCATTGGCTTGCCGAGACGGTTGGCCCTGTTCTCCTCGCGGGTGTGCGCCTCGTCGAGGCCGCGAATGAAGAGCAGATAGGTGATCTGCTCGATCACCTCGATCGGATTGGCGATGCCACCCGCCCAGAAGGCGTTCCAGACGTTGTCGATCTTGGAACGAAGTTCACCCGTGAGCATTCCCTGCCTCGATTTGCGCTTGCCGGAGGTTGCATTAGCAAATGGGACGGGGGAAGCGAAGCGCGGCTTTGGTGGGAGGGCTGAGGCTGTGGAGGACTCGTGGAGATTGTCGGACGAAACTCTGATACCGCCTTTGCGGCTACCCCTCTCCCCCGCCCTCCCCCACAAGGGGGGAGGGAGCGCAGCGGCGCAAGTCTCGCAACCATCGCATACTCACAAGGAGATCACGAACCACATCGCTGCTCACCGCGACTAACCCAGGCCTCAACGACGAGGCTCAAGTTCGGACGGGAGACGGCCTGTGGTGTTTGCCATGCCTTCGCGTGCCTATGATCTGCAGATGCAGGACCGTCCCAGTGAGCGTGCGCGCGACCATGGCTGGGTGTTTGGCCTGCCGCCGGGCATTGCGAGCGAGCAATGGCCACTCGATCCCGTCACCGGCTATCCGCTGATGCATGGCTTTACGCTGCTGCTGCCGGAGGATTACCGGGTGCATGGCGCTGACATCGTTGCGGTGTCGTTCTTTGCAACCGCGCCTGACCACAATGACGGCGGTGCGCCTGATGATCCTGAAATCCGCGAGGCGGTGGCGGCGCGCCCCGCGCATCCGCGCCTGTCGCGCCTGACGGACATCCTCGATTACGAATATGCCGCGATCCTTCTGACCAAGGCCGAATATGACGACGCCTTCGCAACGCCTCCGGCGCCGCTCGCACTTGCGACCGCGGAGCGGCCGCGCTGGCTCGATGTCGGCGGTGCCACCGCCTTCCACGAATCCGCGCCTGCTTACGCGAAAAAGCTGCTGCCGACGACGCCGCGCACTGATCTCGCCGAGAACCGCGCCATCGTGCTGACGCCCCGCGCGGAGGATCCCAATGCCGGCAAGGGCCCGCAGGATACACATGTGAAGCGAGGGCCACCGACCGGGTATCAGCCCTTTTACTACTATGTCGATGGTGTCGCGAGCCGCGACAATTTCCGCCTGCACGATTGGGCCAAGGACCATGCGCCAAACCATCTCGGCGGCACGATGCGGCCCTGCCAGGCGGTGCCCGAGATGAGCCCGTTCTACATCGAGTTCGAGGAATATTTCGGCGGTTACAATTTCGGCGGCGGCAACGCGCAGCTCGATTTTGGGGATATGAAGTTCGATTGGGCGTGCGGGTGAGGCAACAAAATCTGAGCCCGATATTTCGCCGTCATCGCCCGGCTCGACCGGGGCATCCAGTACGCCGCAGCTTCTCGATTTAATTACTACTGTCTCGGAGGACTGGATCGCCCGGTCAAGCCGGGCGATGACGGGAGTGTGTGGTAAGACAGCGAGGCTCTCACGACGCTCGCCGCTTACATCCCCCGCTTCGGCCCCATCGCCTCAAACGCTGCCTTCTGCTCGTCGCTGAGATCCGCTTCGAAGTCGTCGAGCGCATCAGTGACGCCACCCACGGCCTGCTGCATCGTCTGCAGCCGCGTCTTCACGGCGGCGAGGCGGGCTTGCGGGGTTGCTTCCGGCTTCATCGGGCAAGAGCTCAGCGTCTGCATGGTGCGCAGCGTGGTGTCCTGGAGGACGTCGAGACGGGCGCTGCCGGTGTCGTCGAGCCTCAAGGTGGACACGATGTCGGAGGCGGGCCATTGCTGTTGCACGAGCTGCTGGTACTGGCGCTGGGCCTGCACATCATAGCGGGGATCATAGTTGGGATCGCAGGCCTTGGCCTCCTGCGCTGCTTGGGCCGCCTGCGCATCCTTGTGCTGAGCCGAGGCCAGCGCGGCGCGGCGTTCGTTCGCAAGGGATTCGAGCTTTGCTTTCTGGCCGCCATCGAGGAGGCCAACGAACTTGTTCAGCGGCGCTGCCAGCGCGTCCGTGGCCTTGATCATCGCATCCAGCCGCGTCTGCATCACGCCGAGGCGTTCCGCGGCAGTCATCGGCGCCTGCGCCGGGCACGCGGCGCGGATGGTGTCGCGCGCGCCATTCCAGGCGGCTGCGAGCTCATCGAGCGCGGCGCGCTGCATCTCGTTCGGCTGCACGAGGCCAGCGATGCGGTCGACGGGCAAGCCCCCGGTGTCGCTGCTGTCGCAGACCGTCTCCGCCGATGGGATTCGTCGCCCGCGGCGACCTTGCGGCGCGGTGTAGGCGGCGAGCTCCGGCGCCGCGTAGGGGGCGAAGATCGCGGCATAGATGTCGCCATAGCCATAGAGCGACAGGCTGGTCGTATCGCCGAAGATGATCGCCGTGGTGAGATCGTCATGCGCGAACGGCCAGAACACCGGGCCGATCCAGCCATAGCTGCCATCAGGATGACGCCACCAGCCCTGCGGCCGGCGGCCGCCGTGCCAGCCCGACAGCGCGGCCTGCGCCGTGAGCGCGGCGCGCAAGACGTAGGGATTGGCAGGCTGGCCGCGCTCGCTACCGCGCGGATCCTGCGAGCTCATGGCCGCGGAGCGATAGCGGCTGCCTCGCGCCGCCATGCGGGCATGGCGCAGCCGCGACAGGCCGATGACGTGACCGACGGCGAAGCGGGCAATGCCGAGCGGACCGCCGCGCAATCCGAACTGCGCTTCCGCCGTGTTGGGCAGCAGCACTGTCAGAACGACAAGAGCAGCGCCGGCAAGCACCAGTCCCAAGCGCGATCTCGACAAGACCACTGACCTGACCACCGCGTTGTCCTCCCAAACACGCATCGCGTCGTAGGAGAAGACGCGCCGGGGAACCAAATGTTCCGCAGGGGGACGGTCAAGCGTATGGCAGATTGAGGAGCTGTGGCGGCAGCGGCACTCGCCTCCCTGGTTGGGGAGAGGGTGTCACCGCAACGGGACAATCCAAAGCGGAAGAACCCTCACCCGCCACGCGCGGGACGATGCTTCGCATCTCCCGGGGCGGGAAGCCTCACTGCGGCTTTTGCGGCACCGTGACGGTCTGGCCGGGATAGATCAGATTCGGATTGTGGATCTTTTCGCGGTTGGCATTGAAGATCACCGCGTAGCGGGCGCCGTCGCCATAAGCGTGACGGCTCAGGGCCCAGAGGCTGTCGCCCTTGGAAATCACCCTTGTGCCGCTGGTCTCTGCCGGTGTGGTGTTGAGCACCTCCGCGGGCGAGGCCGCTGCAACCGTCGCACCTGCCGCCGGCACGCGCGCCATGGACTTCGGTTTGGCCGTGCCCATCATCCGCGGCCGCGCCGAGGACCGGTCCGGGGTCGAAGCCAGATGCGGCGCCGGGAGCGAGGCGACGACGTCCGACTTGTCGACGGGTTTTGCATCTTGCGGCTTGGCCTCGGGCTTCGCGGCCACAGCGACACGCACCGGCGGCGGCGCGGCTTCGGCAATCGTCACCGGCATGGTGCGGCTGGATTGCATGATGGTGCCGTCGGGCGCCTTCGCACGCAGCGCCAGCTCGTAGCTGCCGGCGGGAAGCTTTGGCGGGGTCATCACGAACTGGCCCGACGCATCGGCCACGACACTGTCGAGCGGCTGGCCGTCACGCAGCAGCTCGACCCTGGCGCCCGGCGCGGCCTGGCCCGCGATCACGGCGGCCTCGCCCTGAGCGTCGACGCGGGCGACGTCGAAACGGGGACCGCTTTCCGCAGCTGAAGGCTGCGGCTTGGCCGGTGCGAGGTCAGCGAGCGCGGCGACCTGCTTCTGGGTCTCGGCCAGCGCGCCCGCCTTCGGCGCATCAGCCGGTACAGGCGAGGCGGACTGCGCGGGTGCAACCGCGGCCAGCTTCGGTTCGTCCGTCTTCGGCTCGGTCTTCGGCTCGATCTTGGCCTCAACCTTGGTTTCGGTCTTGGTTTCGGCCTTGGTTTCGACCTTGGTTTCGACCTTGGCCTCGAGCTTGGGCTGGATTTTGCCCTCAGCCTTCGCCTCGGGTTTCGCGACCCCTGCCATTTCGGTGTTCGCGCCATCAGGCAGCATGTGGCGCAGCTCGGTCGGGCCGATCACCAGCACGGTGCCGACCACGGCAAGCAGACAGAATGCGATGAAGGCCTTGGTTGCGGTGATCATCAGTCCTCAAGCCTTGATCAAAAATCTCTGAGTCGCAAATCAGCCCCGGCAAATTGCGCCGTTTTGGCTGCGGCAGCAAGACGTTCGAAGGGATGAACCGAGCCGGCCGTCTCGGCGTCAAACCAGCGAGGCCGCTCTACCTATTCTGGCGGCCATTTTTTAGGAATTTCGTCATGACCGCATTTTGCCGCGTCGCGCCATGGCTGGCGCTTGCCCTGACACTCGCTGCCACCCCGGCGCTTGCCGCCTCCGGCCCGCCGCCGGGATTTGTCCTCAGCGACGATGCCGACCTCGCCTTCACCTCGCCCGACGGCGCCACCAAGCTCGAACAGTACGTGAAGGACGCCGGCGATTGGGAGGTCAAATGGCAGGTCTGGGCCCGTCGCGGCGATCAGATGACCGAGTTGAAGCCGGAGCAGGGTTATGGTGCCGGCTTCCGCTTCACCGCGGACTCGCAATGGCTGGTAAGGATGCAGAAGACCGGTTCGGGCGAGCAGGATCTGTTTCTCTATCATGCCGAGAACGGCACCCTTGTCAGCGCGACCAGGAAATCGCTGAGCGATCTAGCCTGGGCCTATTTCTACGGCAAGCCCGAGACAAAGCACTTCGCCAAGCTCGACTTCCACATCTCGGCCAATCTGCTGAAGGGCACGGAAGAGGCCTATCGCTGGCTCGGCGTGGATTGGCCCAACAACCGCTATCTCGTGATCAGCCTCGCCGGCCAATACGACAAGCATCCGAAAAACACCATCATGAAGGGGCTGGGCGGCTGGCAATGCCGCTACGACCTCAAGACGGGGACATTCGATGTGCCTGATATCTTCGCCAAGGAGAATGCGGAAGCGCTGAAATGGGAAGTGAAGCGGGAGTGACCGCAGCTTCGTAGCTTTGTAGCGTGGGCAAAGGCGCGTCAGCGCCGTGCCCACCATCTGTCTCGATCGCGAAAATCGCGTGGGCACGCTGACGCTTTGCCCATCCTACAGGACTACAGGGCCTTATCTGCCGTCCGCCGCGCCAAGCCTCTGATTTTGTTCCAGTTCACACTTCACTAACCCTCAATGGTAACCGGGTCTTGTCGGTTTTGCTGCATCCTGCATCCCAAGGGAGAGCTGGGATGGGCGCATCAATCCGATGGACCGCGCGACTGCGCGTGCTGCTTCGCCATTGGCGCGGCGCGCCGCTGACGTGGCTGATCGTCGGCGGCTTCGTGCTGATGGCCGCGACCGCTGTCGGCACCGCGCTCACCGTCGACCGCTTCCGCCAGAACGCCATCGAGAGCGGTCGGGACAGCCTGGAAAGCTCCGTCCGCCTGCTGGCCCGCCATTTCGACCGCGAGTTCGAGGATTTCGCGGTGCTCCAGAAGAGCATCATCGCGGAACTCGAGAGCCACGGCATCGAATCCGCCGATGTCTTCCGCAGCGAGATGGGCACGCTCGCCGTGCACGAGATGCTGCGCACCAAGGCCAGCGGCTGGTCCGACATTGCCGGCGCCAATGTGTTCGATGCGCGCGGCGTATTGATCAACTCGACGAAGCGCTGGCCCGTCGCCGACATCTCGGTATCGGATCGCGGCTATTTCATCAGGCTCAAGAATGATCCTGCGGCGCAGGAAGAGGTCGAGGTCGTACCCGGCCGGTTCGGCATTGGTCCGGCAATCGTGCTGGCGCGGCGCGTGTCGGGTCCGCATGGTGAATTCCTCGGCATCGTCACGCGCGCGATCGCGCCGGAGCAGATCGAATCCTTCTTCGCCTCGACCGGGCTCGGCGAGGATTCCTCGGTCGCGATGTACCACCAGAGCGGCCAGCTGCTCGCGCGCATTCCGCATGTCGACGCGATGATCGGGCAGAACTATCGCATCGGCTCGACGGAGCAGAGGGCCGTGTTCCAGCGCACCTCCATCTCGACCAGGCTCACCAGCCCGATCGACGGCAAGGACCGCATTGTCGCCTCGCGCCTCCTAAGCGGCGAGCCGCTCGTGATCATCGCAACCAGGTCGCTGAACGCAACGCTCGCCACCTGGCGCACCCAAACCAAGTTCTTCGTCACCGTGGCCGTGCTGTCGATCGGCCTGCTCGTGCTCACCCTGTTCCTGATCTTCCGCCAGGTGACCAACCGCCTCTCGCTGGAGAAGCAGCGGCTCGACACCGCCATGAACACGATGACGCAGGGCCTCCTGATGTTCGACCAGGACGAACGGCTCATCGTCTGCAACCGCCGCTACATCGACATGTACCGCCTCTCGACCAATTTGGTGAAGCCCGGGGTCCATTTCCGCGACGTGATCCGGCATCGCGCCGACACCGGCTCGTTCGAGGGCGACGTTGATGAATATTGTGACAGGATCCTGAGCCAGGTGCGGCTGACGCAGAGCAGCATCGTCGAGACCTCCGATGGCCGCCTGATCGAAGTCAAGAACCATCCCGGCGCGGCCGGCGGCTGGCTCGCCACTCATGACGACGTCACCGAGCGTATCCGGGCCGACGAGCGCATCGCCCATATGGCGCATTACGATGCGCTGACCGACCTGCCCAACCGCGTGCTGATGCGCGGCCATCTGGAGCGCCGCGTCGCGGAGCTGGCCCAAGGCAAGCCGTTTGCGATCCTGTATATCGACGTCGACGAGTTCAAGGGCGTCAATGATTCGCTGGGACACGAGGTCGGCGACGAATTGCTGCGCCAGGTCGCAAGCCGCCTGCGCGCCTGCGTCAGCGGCAACGATCTGGTGGCGCGGTTAGGGGGCGACGAGTTCGCGATCGTCAAGGCCGGCACCTCCGACCAGGCCGGGCTGAGCACGCTGGCCGAACAGATCCTGACATCGCTGCGCATGCCGGTCGATTGCAAGGGCCAGGAGATCACGACCGATGCCAGCATCGGCATCGCGGTCGCGCCCGACCATGGCGACATCGTCGACGAGCTGCTCAAACGCGCCGATCTCGCAATGTATGCGGCGAAGTCGGAAGGGCGCGGCACCTTCCGCATCTTCGTTCCCGAATACGACGTCAAGGCGCGACAGCGCCGCCAGCTCGAGCTCGATTTGCGCCAGGCGCTGGCCCGCTGCGAGTTCGAGGTGCATTACCAGCCGCTGGTCGATCTCTCCGCCAATGTCGTCACCGGCTGCGAAGCACTGCTGCGCTGGCATCATCCGGAGCGCGGCATGGTCTCGCCCGCAGACTTCATTCCGGTCGCTGAGGACACCGGCCTGATCGGCGAGATCGGCGAATGGGTCTTGAAGCAGGCCTGCCTTGAGGCCGCATCATGGCCCGGCGACATCCACATTGCGGTCAACGTCTCCCCGGTCCAGTTCCGCTCCAAGACGCTGGCGCTGAAGGTTGCGGCTGCGCTCGCCGAGTCGGGCCTGACGCCGGAACGGCTCGAGCTGGAGATCACCGAGACTGTGCTGATCCGCGACGACGAGGAGGCGCTGACCGTCCTGCAGCAGCTGCGCGAGCTCGGCGTGCGCATCGCGCTCGACGATTTCGGCACCGGCTATTCGTCGCTGAGCTATCTGCACCGCTTCCCTTTCGACAAGATCAAGATCGACCGCAGCTTCATCAGCGATATCGGCGAACCAGAAGATTCCTCCCCGATCGTGCAGGCCGTGGTGCACATGGCCGCCGCCCGCCACATGGCGACGACGGCCGAGGGCGTCGAGACCGAAGCCCAGCGCGAGGTGCTGCGGCAGCTCGGCTGCAGCCAGATGCAGGGCTGGCTGTTCAGCCCGGCGGTCCCGGCGGCGAAGCTGAAGCAATTGCTGTCGAAGCAGGCGGCCGCGGCTTGAGCCTATTGCCTCGCCTGCGGTTTTCGGACCATCGCCGCCCCCGTTCCGAAAATAGGATCAAACCTCGCACATTGCCGTTATCGCGCTGCTGAGGCGACCGGGAACTCCGGCCGATCGGGAATTAGTCAACATTGCATCACGCGCATCGCAGGCGGCTTGTCGTCTGCGAACGGGCGCGCGTGCACATCGAGCGAGGCGATATGGCGATCGTGACTTTCAGGATGATTCCTCTCATAGCAGCGGCAGCCATGGTCGGCCTCGCCGCGCAGGCGCGCGACGACGGTCGCTTTGCGAACTCCCCCCTCAAGGGCTGGTTCGAGAGCCTGCGCAGCAAGGGCGGCGGCCCCTGCTGCGCCGATGCCGACGGCACGGCGCTCGACGACGTCGATTGGGAGACGCGCGGCGGGCACTATCGCGTGAGGATTCTCGGCGACTGGATCGAGGTGCCCGATGACACCGTGATCACCGAGCCGAACCGCGTCGGGCGCACCATGGTCTGGCCTTATTACGTCGGCGGTCGCACCTTGATCCGTTGCTTCATGCCCGGCAGCATGACGTGAGGTTTTCAGCGCGGCGTAACCCACCTCTCTCATCGCCACGGAGACAAAAGTGGCGGGTTACGCCAGCGACTGCGCTTTGCGCAGCCGCCGTCTAACCCACCCTACGGACTGGGCGCAACGGCTGTCACCGCACCTTGTATTCGCGCGGCGCTGCCATATCTCATCGGCATGATGAAGCTCACACGCGTTCAGGACCACGCCATTCAGGCGCTGATGGCCGGCATTGTCGGCGCCGAGGCGTTCGACCACGTCTTCGCGGGCATCCGCTTCGACGAAATCGAGGGCACGATGCTCTATGCTTTCGCCAGGAACGAGGACGTCGCCTCCGATATCGAGGACAGCTACTCGCCGCTCATCGCCGCCGTGGCCTCGCGCGTGCTGAACAAGCAGGTCGATGTCGTCGTCGTGATGCCGAAGGTCTTGCAATAGAGGGCTTGCAATAGAGGGCTTGCAATAGAGGTTTTGCAATAGCGTCTTGACGCAGCCCCCGCCTGCATCGGCCGGAGCGTGACCTCGCGATATTTCCACGCTACCCTCTTGTCTCAAGAGCAAGAGGAAACGCCAATCGTGTACGACTACATTATCGTGGGCGGCGGCTCGGCGGGGTCCGTGCTGGCCCACCGGCTCTCCGCTGGGAGCGCCAACAAGGTCCTGCTGTGCGAAGCCGGACAGGACACGCCACCCGGCAACGAGCCGGCCGAAATCAGGGACAGCTATCCGGGCACGGTCTATTTCGATCCGCGCTTTCACTGGACCGAGCTCAAGGTCACGACCCAGGTCGTCAGCCACAACAATCCGCACGAAGCGCGTCCGCCCATGCGCAGATACGAGCAGGCGCGCGTGCTCGGCGGCGGCTCGTCGATCAACGGCCAGATGGCCAATCGCGGCGCGCCGACCGACTACGACGAATGGCAGACGCGCGGCGCGGAGGGCTGGGCGTGGAATGACGTGCTGCCCTTCTTCAAGAAGGTGGAGCGCGACCTCGATTTCGACGGGCCGTATCACGGCAAGGACGGCCGGATTCCGGTGCGCCGCATTCCCAGGGAGCACTGGACCAAGCATTCGCAAGCGGTCGCCGATGCTTTCGATCAAGCCGGCCATCCCTATGTGGCCGACCAGAACGGCGAGTTCGTCGACGGCTATTTCGCGGTGACGCATTCCAACGAGGCCGAGCAGCGCGTCTCGGCCGCGATGGGCTATCTCGACCGCGACACCCGCAAGCGCGCCAATCTCACGATCTCCACCAACACCGAGGTGAGAGAGCTGCTGTTCGAAGGCACGGCCTGCGTCGGCGTGAAAGCCATGATCGATGGCCGCGAGCAGGAATTCCGTGGCCGCGAGATCATTCTGTCCGCGGGCGCGATCCATTCGCCCGCGCATCTGTTGCGCGCGGGCATCGGCCCGATCGGCCACCTCAAGGACATGGGCATTCCGGTGCGGATGGGGCTCGCCGGCGTCGGCCAGCGCCTGATGGACCATCCCTCGATCTCGCTGTCGTCCTTCGTTCGCCGCGGCGCGCGCATGAACGAGCACACCAGGCGGCAGGTGCAGCTCGGCCTGCGCTATTCGTCGGGGCTTGCGGGCGTACCGAAGGGCGACATGTTCGTCATCGTGCTCTCCAAATCGGCCTGGCACGCGGTCGGCGAGCAGATCGGCTCGCTGCTCACCTTCGTCAACAAGACCTATTCGGAGACGGGGCAGGTCAAGCTCGCCTCGCGCGATCCCACGGTCGAGCCGATCGTCGAGTTCAATCTGCTGTCGGACCGGCGCGACCTCGACCGCCTGATGAGCGGCTTCCGCAAGATGGCGGCCATTCAGATGAGCGATATCGTCAGGCAGGTGACGGACAAGCCGTTTCCGGCCGCTTACACCGACAGGGTCCGCAAGATCGGCGTGGTCAACACCAAGAACAAGATCCTGACCAGGATCGCCGCGACCCTGATGGATGGGCCGGCGGCGCTGCGTCACTATCTGATCGACAATTTCGTGGTCGAGGGCTTCACCTTCGATGACGTGATCAACAATGACGAGGCGCTGGAAGCTTTCGTGCGCAAGGCCGCCATCGGCGTGTGGCACGCCTCCTGCTCGTGCCGCATGGGCCGGGCCGACGACCCCATGGCGGTGGTGGACACGCAAGGCCGCGTCAAAGGCATCCAGGGCCTGCGCGTCGTCGACGCCTCGATCTTCCCGGTGGTGCCGTGCGCCAACACCAATTTTCCGGTGCTGATGTCGGCGGAGAAGATTGCGGCGGCCATGCTGCAGTGATGTGCGGCGCCCTCTGTTGCAGACCGGGGACAGGGAAGCGAACTACTGGACCTCGGCGACCTTCGGTCCAGGTGACGGCGCGGTTGCCGGCAGCACGATCACTTTTGCTCCGACTTTTACCCGCTCATAGAGGTCCACGACGTCGTCATTGGTCAACCGGATACAGCCGGACGAGACCCGCTTGCCGATCGTATCGGGCTTGTTGGTGCCGTGGATTCTGAATTCGGTCTCGCCGAGATACATCGCCCGCGCGCCGAGCGGGTTGCCGGGACCGCCTGCCATGAATCGCGGCAGATAAGGCTGACGCACCAGCATCTCTGCAGGCGGACGCCAATCCGGCCATTCCGTCTTCCGGGCCACCGTCTGTTCGCCGGACCAGGTGAAACCTTCGCGGCCAACACCGATGCCGTAGCGCAGGGCCTGGGTGTCGTTCAGCACGAAATAGAGGAATGTGTTCTTGGTATCGACGATCACCGTGCCCGGCGTCTGGTGGCTGGCGTAGTCAACCACCTGCCGGACGAATGCGCCGGGACCGTCAGCGGCTTTTGGTGGCTCGACCAGAGGCGCCGGGGTCGGAACCGGAGCGGGAGCTGGCGCCGCGGCCGGCGCCGGCGCGGATGCATGAGCTGGCGCTGCCACGTAGACGGGCGTCGACGACGCGAGGGCCTGGTGCGCGACCGGCTTCCGTATCGGCTGAACGCTCTCCGGGCCGGACAGCAAGCCGTAGCCCAATGCGGCGAGAGCTACGGCGCCGATTGCGACTCGCGCGGCCATGGGGAGTGCGATCGTCTCCGCTTTTCCACGCTTGGCCCGTTTACCCATGACTCTCCCCGGATCACGCTACGAGGGGAGAGGTACCCAGCAAAATTTAACAAACTTCAAAGCGATTTCGCCTCGGACCGGAAGCGTTAACGGCTGATAACCACGAACCTATGCCGCCCGGAGATCGCCGACAAAGCGGTCGACGTCGCGCTTGAGATCGTCAGACAGGCGCGCCAGCATCTTGGCGGAATCGAGCACCTCGCCGGCGGCGGCGCCGGTCTGCCCGGCCGCCTGCGACACGCCCGAGATATGCCGCGAGACTTCGTTGGTGCCTTGCGAGGCCTGCTGCACGTTGCGCGCGATCTCGCGCGTCGCGGCGCCCTGCTCCTCGACGGCCGCCGCGATCGCGGCTGCGATCTCGTTGACGCGCTGGATGGTGGTGCCGATCGACTGGATCGCGGTCACCGACAATTTGGTGGCGCCCTGGATCGCGGCGACCTGGCCGGTGATCTCTTCCGTCGCCTTCGCGGTCTGCGTGGCCAGGTTCTTCACTTCGGACGCGACCACCGCGAAGCCGCGGCCGGCCTCGCCGGCGCGCGCGGCCTCGATGGTGGCGTTGAGCGCGAGCAAATTGGTCTGCTCGGCAATGCCCGTGATCAGCGCGACGACATCGCCGATGCGCTGGGCGGCGTCGGCCAGCGCCTGCACCTCGGTGTTGGTGCGCTCGGCTTCGCTGGCGGCGGCGCCCGCGATGCTGGAGGATTCGGCGACCTGGCGGCTGATCTCGCTGATCGAAGCCGACAGCTCTTCCGTCGCCGCCGCCACCGTCTGCACGTTGGAGGAGGCATCGCCCGACAGGCTGGCGACCGAGGCGGCCTGGGACGAGCCCTGCTCGGCGGTCGAGGACATCGACTGCGCCGTGGCATTGAGCTCGCCCGAGGCCGAGGCCAGCGTGTGCAGCGATTCCGTGACAGTCTTTTCGAACTGCTCGATCAGCCGGTCGATGGCGAGCTGGCGCCGCTCCTTCTTGGCCTGCTCGGCCGCCTTTTCCTCGCCGAGGCGGTCGCCCGTGATCATGTTCTCCCTGAACACCGACACCGCACGCGACATCTCGCCGATCTCGTCGCCGCGCTCGATGCCTGCGAGCTCGATCTCATAGTCGCGCTCGGCGAGCTTTTGCATCGCCTGCGTCAGCTTGCGGATCGGCGTCGAGACGCGGCTCCGAACCAGGATGAAGCCAAACCCCGTGATGGCGAGCGCCACCAGCATCATCGCGCCGTTGAAGGCGAGGCTCCATATCGCGGCCGTCTTCTGCTGCCCGGCGCGGGCGACCATTTCGGCAAGCGCCGCCTGACCGGCCTCGACGTAGAAATTGAGGATGGCGGTGTTGAGCTTGGCAAGCTCGACGCCCTTGATGTCGATGGTCTGGTTGTTGCTCAGCGCCTTGATGAGCCCCTGCTGGCGCTCGACCATGGCAACGGCATCGCCAGCCTTCGAACGCGCAATGACCTCGGTGAGGCTCGCCGGGGCGTCAGCGCGGCTGGCCGCATCCTGCACCTGGCTCCAGGCCTGCTTGGCACGGCCGCCGTCCTCGGCCGCCCCGACGATGTCTTGGGCGGTCCAGGGCTTTGCGGCGGCACCCGCGGCCTCGAGACGGATCGCGATAAGGCCGCCGAAATTGCGTGCGGCCCAGGCCGACTGCTTGACGCCCAGCAAATGATCGACGACGGGGTCGGTGAGCTTGAGCGCGTTCTCGAGATCGACGGTCAGCGCGAGGATGGCGTCGAGATAGTCCGCCGCTGTTTTCCGGAACTCGTCGGCCAGCTTGCTGTCGCGCGCCGCCTTCGGCTGATGGATCAGCCCTTCGGCCTTGGTCCGCAGCGGCATCAAGGCATCATGGAGTGCAACGAGCTTGCCCAGCAGGCCGGCAAGGCGGGAATCGGACACGCCGTCGAGGCGTTCGAGCACGCTCTTGTAGGCCGCTTCCGACGTCTGCCGGTTGGCCGCAATTCGGTCATCGGCAGCGGAATTGGCCGGCTCTTCGGCAACCAGCGCCGACAGGAAGGTGCCGCGCTCGATCCGGAAGCCGAGCAGAGCCGTGAAGAGCTGCTGGTCAGTGCCGGCATAGCGCTCGACCTTTTGCGCGGCGCTGTTGCGCTCGATCGCACCGAACAGCCCGCTTGCGAGCTGCCCGACCAGGAATAGGCCGAGGACACCGATGATGGCGCCGAGAACAGAACGAATCGAAGGATTGCCGAACAATGCCATAGGGAGCGCCGGGCCTCTGAATCAGAAAATGATGCAGAAAAATACCGCGCCGCCCCTAAGATTTGGTTCACCAGCTTACCCACGCGCGGGACGCGTTGAATGGCACCCGCGCGGATGGATGTTTCAGACGTTATTCAGGCTCTCGCCTGGATGTCACTGTCGTCCGGCCCGGATCTCGGCGAACTCGGCATCCGGGTGGGTCACGATCGTGGTGAACATGATACCGCTGATGATCAGCGACCAAGCGGTGTCCCAATAGATCCAAAACACTTCCAGCCTCCGTTTTACCAGCCTCCGTTGTGTCCTCGGCCTGCAGGACCGGGGTAACGGCGCCAAGGGGCTGCCGTTCCCTGACGATCGCGCGGCCGGGGCCCGCGACTTAAGCAATAGCAGGCAAAGCTTAGCGCTTTGATGTGTTAGTCGGCGAGACCTTGCGGCCGGTTTGGTCGGCTTGACCGGTGTGGCGCTTTGCCACGACATCTCCATCGCGGGCGCCTTCGCGCGGACGCGGCGGCGGCTTGGGCTGGCCGGCCTGTCCGCCGTGCTTGCCGCCCATGTCGGGCTTGCCTTCGAGGTCGTTTTCGCGGGGCATGCCGGGTCAATGCACACCGCCGGCAATGGTTCGTAGTTGGCTCGCGCTATTTGCGCTGTGAACGAGTTCACAGCCGCGTGGCTTTTTGCGGTGCAGGATGGCCAGCGCGCACCGATCTTTCGACCGACGGATTGGGCCTGATGCGGAAGCAACTCGTCGCCTGGACCATCCTGACCTCCGCCATTGTGGCGGTCGCCGTGTGGGCCGTGCTCGGACCGCCTGACCATGTGGCGGGCCCGCATCTGCACCCACACGGCCTGACGGCATCGGTGCACTAGCGGCGAGCAAAACAAGCGATACAATTTCGGTATCGATCGATCCCATCTGGATTTTGGTGCAAGGGAATACGACCCGCTATCCTGCCGCAAAACGAAAACACCGCTTCGGCAGGAGGACGCGCCCTTGAGTAAACCGACACGCCAAATCACGTCGAAATCGCCGCGCGCTGCGATCGCGACCACGCTCTTCACTACTCTTGTCACCACTCTTGCCCTCGTCTTGGGAGCCCGTGCCGGCATGGCCGAAACCTTCGCCTATGTCGGCAATGCCGACAGCAACGACATCAGCGTGTTCAAGATCGCCGACAACGGCGAGATGACGCTGGTAGAGACCGCCGCCTTCACCGGCATCGAAAAGCCCGGCGCCTCGACGCCGCTCGCGATCACGCCTGACCACCGCGTGCTGATCGCGGGCGTCCGTTCGCAGCCGTTCCAGGCGGTGAGCTTTGCGATCGACCCGAAGACCGGCCTCCTCAGCCATATCGGCAACGGGCCGCTCGCCGACAGCATGGCCAACATCGCGACCGACCGCGGCGGCAAGGTGCTGTTCAGCGCCTCATATGGCGGCAACAAGGTCGCGTTGAATCCGCTCCAGGCGAACGGCGTCGTCGCCGAGCCGAAGCAAGTGATCCCGACCGGGCCAAACGCACACGCCTTCCTGCCCTCGCCCGACAACCGTTTTGTGTTCGCAACCAATCTCGGTTCGGACCAGGTGCTGCGCTTTGCGTTCGATGCCAGCGCCGGCGCGCTGATGCCGGGCGAGCCTGCTGTCAAGACGCCCGAGAAATCGGGGCCGCGGCACTTCGTGTTCCACCCGGATGGCAAGTTCGTCTATCTCATCCACGAGCTGAACGGCGACGTCGCGGCGTACAGCTATGAAGCCAGGAGCGGGGTCTGGAGCGAGATCCAGCGCACCACCGCGCTGCCGGAAGGCTTCAACGGAAAAGACTCTGGTCAGAAACCTTGGGCCGCCGACATCCACATCACCCCGGACGGTCGCTTCCTCTATGCCTCCGAGCGCACCACCAACACGCTGACCGCCTACAAGGTCGATGCGACATCGGGCAAGCTGACCACCGTCGGCAGCGTGCCGACCGAGAGGCAGCCGCGCGGCTTCAACATCGATCCGACCGGCCGCTACCTCGCCGCGGTTGGCGAACTCTCCGACGCCATGACGGTCTACACCATCGATCAGAGCAGCGGCGCGCTCAGCAAGCTGAAGTCCTACGCCACCGGCAAGAAGCCGAACTGGGTGGAGTTTTTGACGTTGCAGTGAGGGGGTGAGCTCCGCGGGCTTGCTCCGCCTCTCCTGCCTGCGGGAGAGCATAGGCCGCCTTCGGCGGCCGTCCTTAAAGGACGCCGAGGCGGAGCCTCGGCTATCCACGCTCGCAGAGCGGCGCGGGTGAGGGTTCTTTCCTCTTGGGGATTGTCCCTTCGCGGTGACACCCTCTCCCCAGCCCTCCCCCGCAAGCGGGAGAGGGGCGCAGACAGCGAACCTCTTCGCTCTTGCCGCGACCCATTCAACGGGCGGCATCGCGCCGCCTGCGCTGCGGCAATTCTGATCCGGTCAGCCCATGGCCCAGTGCTGCCGCTTCTGCTATCGATGCAAGCCTCCTTGCGGCCAACCGGAATGACCGATGCGTTCATTGCCTGCGCGTTCCCTGTCCCAGACCTTCCTTGCCTTTGCCGGCCTGGCGCTGATTTCTGTCCAGCCCGTGCGCGCGGCTGATGACGACGCGCCCAAGGGGCCGGCGGTCACGGTGTTGAAAGCGGCCAAATCCTGTTTCTCCGACATCGTCGAGGCCACCGGCACGATCATCGCGCGCGAGGAGACCTCGGTGCGGCCCGAGCGTCCGGGGCTGAAGGTGACGGAGGTGCTGGCCGAGGCCGGCGACACCACGACGGCCGGCCAGGTGATGGCGCGGCTGGCGCTGCCCGAAGGCGGCACGCTCCAGGTCACCGCGCCCGTGGCCGGCGTGATCGCCACCTCGACCGCACAGATCGGCAACCTCGCCTCGGCCAAGGGCGAGGCGCTGTTCACGATCGTGGCGCGCAGCGAATACGATCTCGTCGGCCTGGTCGCGACCACCGACATGCGCAAGCTCGCGGTCAGTCAGCCTGTCAGCGTGCGCATTGCCGGCGCCGGCGATATCGACGGCAAGGTGCGCCGCATCGGGCCGACCGTCGAGCCGAACATCCAGCAGGGCATGGTCTATATCGGCATCTCGTCCCCACAGAAGCGGCTGCTGCTGAATGCGAGCGGCCGCGCGCTGATCAAGACCGGTCAGAGTTGCAATGTCGCGGTGCCGCTGACGGCGGTGCAATATTCATCCGCCGGCACCGTGGTGCAGGTGATCCGCCGCAACCGCGTCGAGACCAAGCGCGTCGAGATCGGATTGATGTCGGGCGGCAATATCGAGGTCCGCGACGGCCTCGTCGAAGGCGACATCGTCGTCGCCCGCGCCGGCGCGCTTCTGCGCGAAGGCGATCCGGTGCGGCCGGTGATGGCGAGCGAGGCGGCGAAGTAGGGGCGCGCGTCATCCGTCATTGCGAGCGTAGCGAAGTAATCCAGAATCTCTCCGGGGAAAGATCCTGGATTGCTTCGTCGCAAGAGCTCCTCGCAATGACGGTGGAGAGGCAGAGGTGCGTCACACACGCATGTCGTAGGGTGGGCAAAGCGGAGCGTGCCCACGTCTTTCTCGCGAAATATTGGAAAGATGGTGGGCACGGCGCGTTGCGCCTTTGCCCACCCTACGAGAGCGGAGAAAAACTAACCGCCGGCCTGGTCGAAATGCACGTCCTCGAGCAGCGAGGATGACACGGTCGGGACCTGATCGCCTTCGGAAGCGCGGGAGATGGCGACGCGGGTCTTGTTGAAGACGCTTTCGGCGGTGCCCTGCGCATTGAGGTTATTGAGCAGCTCGCTGACCAGCGTCGAGTGCTCGCCCTTGCCGTCGTCGGCGACCTTGCCAGGCGAGGCCGAAGTCAGGATCAGCGCATTGTCGGGCGTGCCGATCGGCGCGAGACCGTGCGAGTAGGACCGGAAGCGACGCTCGTAAGGGTTACGGCGCGAGGCATCGACGACGACGAGCTTGGCCTTGGCACCCTGCTCCTTCATCATCTCGAGCACGCCCTCGATCGAGACGCCCTGGCGGCGGACGTCGCTTTCCTTCCAGATCACGGCATCGACCGGCAGCATGTAGCTCTCGCGGCCGGCCTGCACGCCATAGCCGCCGAAGAACAGCATGACGGTGGTGTCGCGCTTGATCCGGGACTTCAGGCGATTGACGGCGCGGACCATGTCGTCCTTGCTGGCGTCTTCCACCATGTCGACGTCGAAACCGTTCTTGCGCAGACTGGAGGAGAGTGCGCGCGCGTCGTTGATCGACTGCGTCAGCGGCGCGCTGGCGTCGGGGTAATGACCATTGCCGATGACGAGCGCGAGACGCGAGGTCTGGCCGACCGAGCCGGTGACCTCGGTGGAAACGGCCTTGGCGGCGTCGAGCGCACGCATGTTGAGGGCAGCATGGGCGCCGATCGCCAGCGACACGGTGCCGATCAGGGCCGCGGCGAACGCAATCGAGCGTCTGGAAATGTCGAGCTGCCTAAGATTCATCTCGCTTCATTCCTGTCAGTGCCAAAGACCTGCCAAGCGCGCGCACACTGTTTGAGTAGCGCGATGGCGTCTTTAGGTTTGAGGGATTGGCCGGGGGAGTGCCCCCGAATTGCGCGCAATTTGCGGCGCCGCACCAAACAAACCCTTAACCCGAGATCGCCAGCCCGGCAATAGACCATCCAAAATTTGACCTAAGCCGCTGGAAATATTGGATTATTTCTCTAACGAGATTCCCGCTTTTTGGTTCCCCCGTAGCCTTCCGGGGACTGATCATGCAGCTCCTGTGCCGCCTTTTCGTGACGCTGGTCACATTTGTATTTCCTGCGAATCCGGGTAGCTTTTTCAACGACTTGCGGGGGCGGGTCGTCGACCCTGGCCTCCGGATAAGTCCCCCGCGACCAGGTATTTCATGAGCTTTCATTATTTCGCAGGTGCCGCGTGCCGGGCGCTGACAGCCCGCAAGGACGGCCCCTCGCTTTACGACGTCTGCGATCCAGTATTGTCGGATCCTGCCAAGGGCGATCCGCATCTGGCAAAATTCTACAAGACTGCGCTCGGCAATCCCGCGCTGCGCCTGCTGCTGCGCCGTGCCGGCCTCCCCGAGCTGCGCGGCGAGGCGAAGCTCGCCCGGTTGCGCGAGGCTCTGGTCCGCGCCCGCGACGATGCCGAGCCCGACTGGACGGCGGTCAGCGCGCCCATCGCCGAGCTGGTCGACACCATCGCGCTCGACCATCCCAAACCGCCGCCGGCCGCGTTCGTCGGCGCGATGCCTGCCCCGGCACAGATCGACGGCATCATCCGCGATTGCGCCCAGCATCTGCTCGGCTCTTACCGCAAGAACGGCTTCCTGCCGACCTATGCCGCCTTCAACCTGATCGGCGATCCTGACTTTCGCGGGCGCGAGCTGACCATGGCGCTCACCGGATTGAATGCGCGCGGCTACAAGAACTCCTCGCTGCTGTTCAACCTCGCTCGCGTCTTCATCGCGCGCTCGCCCGCGCGCGCCGTGGTCAATCCGCCCTGGCGAGGGGTCGCCGAGCCGATGTGGGAGCCGGTGCAGATCCGCCACCGCTCGGCCTATTACGATGCGTTCTTCATCGAGGCGCTGCTCAGCTATTTCGAGAGCGGGCTCGCCGCACCGGCGGACAAGATCGCGGCCGAGCGCGCCATCGCCGACATGGTCGATTTCTGCGTCAATATCAGCCGCGAGGAAGTCGAGGGCGCAGGCGGCGCGCGCTTCAACGTCATCACCGCGCTGGCCCCGGCGCCGCATCCGCGCTTTTCGCGCTATTTCGCCCAGATCAAGCAGGACCTCGGCTTCGGCGTCTATGTGCCTGACTGCGACACCACGGCGTGCTCGATCTCGGCAGCGACGCAGGCCGGCTGCCTTGATGCGATCATCGACCAGCCGCTCCTGGATTTTTACGCCACCTACCAGGTGCATACGGGCGTCAACGAGCCGCGCGTGACGGTGCCGCTCAACGATAACATCGACTACGAAGGCGGCGTTGTCACCTGGATCGACAATCTCAAAGGCGAGCGTCCCTACGGCAACGATCTCGATCCGACGCTCAATCTCGACATTCTCGAGGTGAGCTTCCGCAACCTCGAACGCTGGAAGATTCTGGAGACGCCGGCGCGGCTCGCGACCGTGCATCGCATCATCGGTTTCCAGAAGCGCCTGGCTGCGAGCGGCGCCTTTTCCAATCCGCGCTCGCACATCTATTATCTGCCTGAACTCTACAGCGCCTATTTCGGCCGCTGCTATGCGGCCTTCCTGGCGTTGCCGCTGGCAGCGCAGGCCGCAATCGACCCCGCCGGCGATTTCGACTTCATCCGCCATCGCGTGCTCTCCTACGTCAAGGGCGAGCTGATGGCCGCAGAGATGAACGTGTTCGACGCCGCGCTGGCGCTGATCGCGCTCGGCCATCTCGGTGCCGATCCGCGCGCCTTCGCGCCGGCGCTGAACGTGATCGTCAACGCCGTCGGCGAGGGCGGCCGCCGCGGCCCGTTCCGCGCCTATGAATGGAACAAGATGAAGACCCCGACCCGGATTCTGGTCGGGGGGCCCGAGGTGACGTCGGCGTTTGTGCTGATGGGGCTGGCAGTGGCGAAGCGGGCGATGGCGCGGGGATAGGTCTTGCAAATGCAGGATTGTAGGGTGGGTTAGCCCTGCGGACTGCGCGAAGCGCAGTTCGTTGGGCGTAACCCACCACTTCTGTCTGCGTGGAAACGAAAGAGGTGGGTTACGGCTTCGCCTAACCCCACCCTACGAGACCTCACCCTACGAGACCTCCCGTGCAATGACGGGAAATTGAAAGCCTCGCTGTTCGGCATAGGCTGGCTGTGTGGCCCAAAGCCGACCACAATTGCGCGGCTTATCAAGGTGCTCTTGAGACAATGCGGACTGGCACGTTGCGAAAATTCCTGATTGCGCTGTTTTTGCTCGGCTTGCCTTCGCTGGCGCTGGCCGCCGACATCACCGGCACCGCGAAGGTTCGCGATGGCGATTCCGTCGTGATCGGCACCACGCGGATCCGGCTCGGCGGCATCGACGCGCCCTCAGCGGACCAGCTCTGCCTCAACACCAAGAGCGAGCGCTGGACTTGCGGCGTCGCCGCGCGCGACGAGCTCGCCAAATACACCGAGGGCAAGACCTGGGTCTGCCATGCCCGCTCGATCGACCGGCGCGGCCGCACCGTGGCGCGCTGCGAGGTCGGCGGCGAGGACATCCAGAAATGGCTGGTGCGCAACGGCTGGGCGCTGGCCTATGTTCGCGTCTCGAAGGACTACGAGGCGGACGAAGCGGCCGCGCGTGAAGCCAAGGCCGGGATGTGGCAGGGCGCCTTCATCGCGCCCTGGGACTGGCGCGTGCGCAACAAGAAGACTGCGATCCTGGGCGCCACCAAGCCGCCCGAGGGCGCCCATGCGGTGCTGCTCGCCTCGGCCTCCGGGCCGGTCGCGCCCTCGCCTGACTGCACCATCAAGGGCAACGTCAATTCGTCGGGCGAGTGCATTTACCATCAGCCCACCAGCCGCTGGTACGCCCAGATCAAGATGAAGATCAGCAAGGGCACCCGCTGGTTCTGCTCGGTCGAGGAGGCGGAGGCCGCCGGCTGCCGGGAGACTAAACGATAGAGCATGGTCCGGACCCGAAGGGCCGCGTTAGCGCAAAGTGTGATGCGGTTTTCCGGCAAGACCATGCTCACAACAAAAAGCCGCCCCAGACCTGCGTTTTGCGTACTTTTCTCAAGGCCCCCGGCCGCGTAGAAGAACAAATCAGCGACCCACCAGACAGTCTTCATGACACAAGGAAGATAGCAATGACCGTTCGCGCGGGCCGGGAGTTTCTGGCCATCCCCGGACCCACCACGATGCCCGACGCGGTGCTGCAGGCGATGCATCGTCCGGCGATCGACATCTACTCCAGGGAGATGCTCGAGCTGACCGAAAGCCTGCTCCGCGACATCTCTGGTCTGTTCGCAACCAAGGGCAAGTCCTACATCTACATCGCCAACGGTCACGGCGCCTGGGAGGCCGCACTGAGCAACGTGCTGTCGCGAGGCGACAAGGTGCTGGTGCTGGAGAGCGGACGCTTTGCCATCGGCTGGGGCAATGCGGCAGCGCTGATGGGCGCCGAGGTCGAGGTGCTCAAGGGCGACTGGCGCCGCGCGGTGCGCCCGCACGAGGTCGAGGAGCGGCTGCGCCGCGACACCGAGCACAAGATCAAGGCTGTCGTCGTTGTCCAGATCGACACCGCCTCCGGCGTGCAGAACGACATCGAGGCGATCGGCAAGGCGATCAAGGCGGCCGGCCATCCGGCGCTGTACATGGTCGACACCGTGGCCTCGCTCGGCTGCATGCCGTTCGAGATGGACAAATGGGGCGTCGACGTCGCGATGTCCGGCTCGCAGAAGGGCCTGATGACGCCGCCCGGCCTCGGCTTCGTCGCTGCCAGCGCCCGCGCGCAGGAGGTCCACAAGAAGGCCAACATGTCCACGCCCTATTGGAGCTGGAGCGAGCGCGAGGGCACCGAGAACTACCGCAAATATGCCGGTACCGCACCGGTGCATTTGCTGTTCGCGCTGCGCAAGGCGATCGACATGCTGCACGAGGAAGGGCTGGAGAACGCCTTCCGTCGCCACGCCTTGCTCGGCGAAGCCGCGCGCCGCGCGGTCGGCGCATGGACGGAAGGCCAGGTGCTCGGTTTCAATGTTGCCGAACCGCATGAGCGCTCCAACACCGTGACGACGGTGACCATGACCACCGGCCACGACCCCGCGGTGTTGCAACGCTATTGCAAGGAGAAGTGCGGCGTCGTGCTCGGCACCGGCATCGGCGACCTCTCCGGCCAGGCCTTCCGCATCGCCCATATGGGCCATGTCAACGCGCCGATGCTGCTCGGCACGCTCGGGGTCATCGAGGTCGGGTTGAATGCGCTGAAGATCCCGCATGGCAAGGGCGGGCTCGAGGCCGCGGTGTCGTATCTTGGCGAGCAGGTGGGGGCGTAGGAGCAGGCGCAGCTACAAACTCAGTGTCGTCCCGGCGAAGGCCGGGGACCCGTACCGCGTGATCTATCGGTAAGGCGTGGTCGTAGTACCGCTGCCTAAACCTTTCTCTCCAAGTCTTCGCCAAACTCCTCCCTGTGGTTAAGGGTCCCGGATCTGCGCTTCGCTTGTCCGGGACGACATCGGAGTTTGTCGCTGGTACTGCGGCACACGATAGGCCTCCACCTGCGCCTTCAGCTCATCCAGCGACGTCAGCGGCTTGTTCGGATCGATGCGATATTCCCCGCTCGCCAGCCACGACAGCACCTTCGCATCCACCACCGGCGAATGGTGAATGACGTCGCCGTAATTGCTCAAATCGTGCGTCACCGCCTTGATCGCGCGGAAATCGTGCAGGCGCACATTTGGCAGCTGCGTCAGGCGCTGCGCGATCACCGCGGTGAGATCCAAGACGATCTTCAACGTCCCGGGCGAGGCATCGCGCATCGCGACGAATTGCAGGATGGAGTATGGCGGGAAATAGACGTCAAACGTCACGTCGGGATGACGCGTGATCAGGCCCACGGCATCCTGCTCGAAATGCCTGATCATGGCCTCATAGCCATAGCCCTCGCCGAGGAAACGGCTGCGCGAGGGTGCGGTGATGTAGGCGAAGGAAGCTAGCGCCTTACTCCCGTTGTAGTCATGCGCGATGTCGAAATCCTGCGGCAGCGCGTAGATGTCGTCGACATCTGATAGCCCGAACTTGACAGGCAGATAAGGTGCCGCCCGCGTCAGCGGCTGCTGTAACGGTGGGATCGACCGCAGCAGGGTGAACAGCGATTCCTTCGCCATCGCCGCGCTGAACAGATAGGACGCGATGCCTTTGGTCGTGCTGCGGTAGAGATCGACGGGGAGATATGGATCGGCCTCGATGTCGGCGGCATCGACGAAGATGAAATCATCCATCTCCCAGATCACGCGCCTGGCACCGCGGGCGATCGCCTGGTCCAGCACGAAGCTTTGCTGGCGCGAATTGGATCCGGTCATCGCCAGCTTCAGCGAATGCACGCCGAGCGCACGATCGATGTCGCTCTGGCGGAAATGGATGGCGAGCGAGGTGCCGATGAAGGCGGTGTCGAATGCCTGGCTGCGGATCAGCCCGGCGTTCTGCACGCGCGTGTCGTCGGAGTAGAAGGCCAGCCGCGAGGGGCGGAACAGTTGCAGGGGATCGACGAGATAGGTGAGCAATGCCGCGCCCAGCACGCAGGCGATGCTCGCGAGCAGAAGACGCCGTAAATGTGTGGACGGCATGCGCATCAGAACCGGAAATAGATGAATTCGCTGTGGCTCTGGATGCCCAGAATGCCGAAGGCCAGCACCAGCGATGCACCATAGAGCAGCAGCGGCCGCACGCGCCCCGCCCGCAACGCCTCGCCCACCCGACGGTTGCCGTGATCATAGCCCATGATGGCTTGCGTGTTCGGCGCCAGCCAGATCAGAGCGGCATAGATGGCAATCAGCACCATCGCCGCGACCTCGTCGCGGCCGAAGACGATATTCGAGGGATCGGCCATGGCGCGGAGCACGCGCAGCGCCCAGTCAATGCTCACGGCGCGGAAGAACACCCAGGCGATGACGACGGCCAGGAACGTCAGCACGGCGCCGGCTATGCGGGCCGGGCGCGCAAGGGCCGATGGGATGCCTGGCACCAGCGCGTTGAAGGCGTGATTGACGCAGAGATAGGCGCCGTGCAGCGCGCCCCACGCCACGAAGGTCCAGGCCGCACCGTGCCAGAGGCCGCCGAGCAGCATCGTGATCATCAAATTGACGTAGCGCAGCAGAGGGCCGCGCCTGTTGCCCCCGAGCGGGATGTAGAGGTAGTCGCGCAGGAATTGCGACAGCGTCATGTGCCAGCGGCGCCAGAACTCGACGATGCTGGCGGCCTTGTAGGGCGAGTTGAAATTCACCGGCAAGAAGATGCCGAACATCAGCGAGATGCCGATCGCCATGTCGGAATAGCCGGAGAAGTCGAAATAGAGCTGGAAGGTGTAAGCGAGCGCGCCAAGCCAGGCCTGGTCAAAGCTCGGCGAGC
The DNA here is from genome assembly GCF_019455395.1 of Bradyrhizobium sp. BR 10261. NCBI lineage: Bacteria > Pseudomonadati > Pseudomonadota > Alphaproteobacteria > Hyphomicrobiales > Nitrobacteraceae > Bradyrhizobium > Bradyrhizobium sp. BR 10261. The sequence goes on along the minus strand of NZ_JACOFQ010000032.1, from coordinate 13,653 downwards.
GCGCCTCGAAGGCGAGCGCGACCAGCGGCTGGATGCCGTCGGCAAGGCAGGTCTTCTTGAACAGGCCGATCGCGAAGACGATGATGCCGCACAGGATCAGATGCGCGTCGGGATGCTTGGTCTCCTTCCGCTCGAATTGCGGGATCATGTCCTTGTGGTGGAGGATCGGCCCCGCGATCAGATGCGGAAAGTAGGTCACGAACAACGCGTAATGCGGCAGCGCGCAGGCCGCGACGTGCCTGCGATAGGCGTCCACGAGGAACGCAATCTGCGTGAACGTGTAGAAGGAGATGCCGACAGGCAGCAGGATGTGGACCGCAAAATGCGTGCCGAGCAGTGCGTTGACGTTCTCGGTGGCGAAGCCGGCATATTTGAAGATGCCGAGCGCGAGGAGGTCGCCGGCAACGCCGAGAGTGACCGCGGCTCTTCGTTGCGAGGGGCCGAGCTTCGCCACGATGAGGAGATGGCCAATGCCGTAGTTGAAGGCGATCGAGAGCAGCAACAGGGCCACGAATTGCCAGTTGCCGATGGCATAGAAGGCCAGCGAGGCCAGCGCCAGCCAGATCACCGGAACAAGATTGCTGCGCCGCCCCAGCCAGAAATAACCGGCCAGCGCGATCGGCAGGAACAGCAGGATGAACGGGTAGGAGTTGAAAAGCATCAGGCTGAACCGGCGGCGGGATATTGAGCCTAAAGCATAGAAGGGACCGGTCAACAACCCGGCGCGGTGAAGCAGCGGCGCTGGCAATTGGTGAATTCAGGACGATATAAGGTGGAACACACTTCTCAATGAGGATCGAGTGACCCAGGCCAAGACAGCTTCCCAGCCCCCCGTCGCCCCGCGCCGGCCGCATTCCTTCACCCGGCACGGCATCACCGTGAGCGACGACTATGCCTGGCTGAAGGACGCGAAATGGCAGGAGGTGCTGCGTGACCCCAGCGTGCTCGATCCTGACATCCGCAAATATCTCGACGAGGAGAACGGCTACACCGAGAGCCTGCTCGGCCATACCGCACCTTTGCAGAAGACGCTGGTGCGCGAGATGCGCGGGCGGATCAAGGAGGACGATTCCAGCGTGCCGTCGCCGGACGGGCCGTTCGCCTATTTCCGCAGGTTTCGCGAAGGCGGGCAGCACGAGCTGTTCGGCCGCATGCCGCGCGATGGCGGCATTGAGCACATCGTGCTCGACGGCGACGACCTGGCAAAAGGCCACAAATATTTCAAGTTCGGCGGCAGCCGCCATTCCAACGATCACAAGCTGCAGGCCTGGAGCGCCGACACCAAGGGCTCGGAATATTTTTCGATCCGCGTCCGTGACTGGGCGACGGGGAAGGATCTCGACGATGTCGTCGAGGAGACCGACGGCGGCGTGGTCTGGGCCTCGGACTGCAAGAGCTTCTTCTATGTGAAGCTCGACGACAATCACCGGCCGATGCAGGTGTGGCGCCACAGGCTCGGCACCACGCAGTCCGACGACACGCTCGTCTATGAAGAACAGGATGCCGGCTGGTTCACCCATCTGCACGAGAGCACCAGCGGCCGCTTCTGCGTGATTGCCGGTGGCGACCACGAGACGTCGGAGCAGCGGCTGATCGATCTCGCCAACCCCGAGGCGCCGCCGCGCCTGGTCGCGGCGCGCGAAGAGGGCGTGCAATATTCGCTCGCCGATCGCGGCGACGAGCTCTTCATCCTGACCAATGCGGATGATGCCATCGATTTCAAGATCGTGACGGCGCCGCTTGGCTCGCCCGATCGCAAGAACTGGCGCGACCTCATCCCGTATCGCCCCGGCATCTACATCATCGACATCGATCTCTATGCCGGCCATCTGGTGCGGCTGGAGCGCGCCAACGCACTGCCGTCGATCGTGATCCGCGATCTCGCCACCAGGCAGGAGCACGCGATCGCCTTCGACGAGGCCGCCTATTCGCTCGACACGATGGGTTCCTACGAATTCGACACCACGAATTTGCGTTTTGCCTATTCATCGATGACGACGCCGTCGGAGGTCTACGACTACGACATGGCCAGGCGGACGCGCGTGCTTCGCAAGCGTCAGGAAATTCCGTCAGGCCATGTTGCTGCCGACTACGTCACCACGCGCATCGTGGCGAAGGCGCATGACGGCGCTGAAGTACCGGTCTCGATCCTCCATCGCCGCGGGCTCAAGCTCGACGGTACGGCGCCGCTGCTGCTCTACGGCTACGGCTCCTACGGCATGGCGATGCCGGCCTCGTTCAACGCCAACCGCCTCTCGCTGGTCGATCGCGGCTTTGTCTATGCCATCGCGCATATCCGCGGCGGCGCCGACAAGGGCTGGGGCTGGTATCTCGACGGCAAGCGCGAGAAGAAAACCAATTCGTTCGACGATTTCGCCGCCAGCGCCGGCGCGCTGATCGATGCGAAATACACCAGCGCCAAGCGCATTGTCGGCCATGGCGGTTCGGCGGGCGGCATGCTGATGGGCGCGGTCGCCAACCGCGCCGGCGAATTGTTCGCGGGTATCGTCGCGGAAGTGCCGTTCGTCGACGTGCTCAACACCATGCTCGACGACACGCTGCCGCTGACGCCGCCGGAATGGCCCGAGTGGGGCAACCCGATCGAGAGCGAAAAGGATTTCCGCACCATCCTGTCCTATTCGCCCTACGACAACGTCGCGGCGCGGGAGTATCCGGCGATTTTGGCGATGGGCGGATTGACCGATCCGCGCGTCACCTATTGGGAGCCCGCCAAATGGATCGCGCGCTTGCGCGCCACCATGACCGGCGGCGGCCCGGTGCTCTTGCGCACCAACATGGGCGCCGGCCATGGCGGCGCATCAGGCCGGTTTGACCGGCTCGATGAAGTCGCGATCGTCTATGCGTTCGCGCTGTGGGCGACGGGAATGGCGGAGGCCGGGGTGTAGCGATGGCCGCAGCCTTGTAGGGTGGGCAAAGGCGCGTAGCGCCGTGCCCACCATCTCTAAATAATTGAGGCGAGGTGGGCACGCTTCGCTTTGCCCACCCTACGGCAGCTCAGATTGCGGGGCTTCGCCTCTTCCTGAGCGCGAGGAGAGGCGAAGAAATCAGCGACCGTTCTTCTTCCGCCATGCCGCGAAATCGGTCAGCGTCTGGGGATCGGTCGCGGGATAGAGGCCGAAAATGCCGCGGCCCTTGCCGACCTCCTCGGTGACGAAATCCTCGAACGCGGTCATCTCGAAGGTTTCGTTGGCGATCTCGTCGGCGAGATGCGCGGGGATCACGATGACGCCATCGGCATCGCCGAGGATGACGTCGCCGGGAAATACCGGCGCGTCGCCGCAGCCGATGGGAACGTTGATCTCGATCGCCTGGTGCAGCGTCAGATTGGTCGGCGCCGAGGGGCGATGGTGATAGGCGGGGATGCCGAGTTTTGCAATTTCGGCGGAATCGCGAAAGCCGCCATCAGTGACGACGCCAGCGACGCCGCGCTTCATCAAGCGCGTCAGCAGGATCGCGCCGGCCGAGACCGCCCGCGCATCCTTGCGGCTGTCCATCACCAGCACGGCGCCCGGCGGGCAATCCTCGACCGCCTTGCGCTGCGGATGGGAGCGATCCTTGAACACCTCGATGGTATTGAGGTCCTCGCGCGCCGGCATGTAGCGCAGCGTGAAGGCCTCACCGACCATGGTCGGCTTGTCAGGGCCGACGGGATGTACGTCCTGGATCATCTGGATGCGCAGGCCGCGCTTGAACAGCGCGGTGGCGACGGTGGCGGTGGAGACGGATTTGAGCTTGTTGCGGGTGGCTTCGGACAGTTTGGACATAAGGACACTCTCTGTTGTCATTCCGGGGCGCGCGTAGCGCGAACCCGGAATCCATCGAGCGGCACAGACCGCGGTACGATGGATTCCGGGCTCATCGCTTCGCGATGCCCCGGAATGACGGGGTCATCAATAAATCGACGGCTCGCCGACCGGCGCGCCGAAATCGGTCTCGAGGAAGTCGAAGTCGCAGCCCTCATTGGCCTGCTTGATGTGCTTGGTGAAAATCCAGCCATAGCCGCGCTCGAAGCGGCGCTCGGGCTGCTTCCAGGCAGCGCGGCGCTTGTCGAGCTCGGCCTCAGGTACATCGAGATTGATGGTGCGCGCGGCGACGTCGAGCGTGATGCGGTCGCCGTTCTGCACCAGCGCCAGCGGGCCGCCGATATAGGATTCCGGCGAGACGTGCAGGATGCAGGCGCCATAGCTGGTGCCGCTCATGCGCGCATCCGAGATGCGCACCATGTCGCGCACGCCCTGCTTCACCAGCCTGGTCGGGATCGGCAGCATGCCCCATTCCGGCATGCCCGGCCCGCCTTGCGGCCCCGCATTGCGCAGGATCAGGATGTGATCTTCGGTCACGTCGAGATTGGGATCGTCGACCGCCGTCTTCATCGCGGGATAATCGTCGAACACCAGCGCCGGGCCCGTATGCTTGAGGAAGCGCGGCGCGCAGGCGCTCGGCTTGATGACGCAGCCATCGGGCGCGAGATTGCCCTTGAGCACCGCAAGCGCGCCCTCCTGGTAGATGGGATTGGCGACCGAGCGGATCACGTCGGCATTGTGCACCTCGGCACCGTCGATGTTCTCGCCCAGGGTCTTGCCGGTGACCGTGATGCAATCGAGATGCAGATGCTGCTTGATCTGGCCCATCAACGCCGGCAAGCCGCCGGCATAGAAGAAATCTTCCATCAGATAGGTATCGCCACTCGGGCGGACATTGGCGATGACTGGCACCTTGCGACTCGCGATCTCGAAATCGTCGAGGCCGATATCCTGGCCGGCGCGGCGGGCCTGGGCGATCAGATGGATGATCGCGTTGGTCGAGCAGCCCATCGCCATCGCCACCGCAATGGCGTTCTCGAACGCCTTGCGGGTCTGGATTGCCTTCGGCGTCAGGTCCTCCCACACCATCTCGACGATGCGGCGGCCGCATTCAGAGGCCATCCGGATATGGTTGGCATCGGCCGCCGGAATCGAGGAGGCGCCCGGCAGCGTCATGCCGATCGCTTCGGCAATCGCGGTCATGGTCGAGGCTGTGCCCATTGTCATGCAGGTGCCGTAGCTGCGGGCGATGCCGGCTTCGATGTCGAGCCAGTCCTTGTCGGAGATCTTTCCGGCACGCCGTTCGTCCCAATATTTCCAGCCGTCGGAGCCGGAGCCGAGCGTCTTGCCCTTCCAGTTGCCGCGCAGCATCGGGCCGGCCGGCAAGTAGATCGCCGGGATGTTCATCGAGGTCGCGCCCAGCAGCAGTGCCGGCGTGGTCTTGTCACAGCCGCCCATCAGCACCACGCCATCGACCGGATGGCTGCGCAGCAGCTCCTCCGCTTCCATCGCCAGCAGATTGCGATACAGCATGGTGGTCGGCTTCAGCAGCGATTCCGACAGCGACAGCGCCGGCAATTCCACTGGCAGGCCGCCGGCCATGAGGATGCCGCGCTTGACGTCGTCGACGCGCGACTTGAAGTGCATGTGGCAGGGCTGCGCCTCCGACCAGGTGTTGATGATCGCGATGCACGGCCGATCCTTCCACTCCTCCGGGGCGTAGCCCATCTGCATGGCGCGGGAACGGTGACCGAACGAGCGAAGGTCGTCAGGTGCGAACCAGCGCGCGCTGCGGAGCTGGTCGGGTGTTTTCTTCTTGTTACTCACTTGCCTTCTCCGTCAGGGAATCCGCCCCGCTCTTCTCATGGGATGTTCACGACCCGCAAGGCACGGGACAACCGGTTTTTACCTGATATGCACGCAAACGTGCTTAGATCCAAGGTGCGCCGCAATATTGGGCGGCTGATCTCGACGAAGCCCCGAAGTGCTTGCAGGCAGATGGGAATCCGCGCAACAATTTCGCAATTGGAGCTTGGTCGGGGTCGTAGGAGGCATCCGATCCGACCCCCGGAGGGTTTCAGAGTGGCCAACATCCTGATCGTGGATGACGATCCGGCGGCTCAGCTGACAATCCGGCTGCTGTTGGAGCGGGCCGGCCACCATGTGACCGTCGCCGGCGACGGCCGCAAGGGGCTCGCTTTGTTCGAGATCAACGCGTTCGACCTGTTGTTCCTCGACATCTACATGCCGGGCATGGACGGGCTGGAGACGATGCGCCACGTCCGGGCCCTGAGACCTGCCATTCCGATCATCGTCATTTCCGGCCGCTCGATCACACCTGACTCCTATGCCGAGCCGGATTTCCTGAAGATGGCGACCAAGCTTGGCGCCGTCGCGAGTCTGCAGAAGCCGTTCCGGGCCGACGCGCTGCTGGCAGCGGTCGACAATTGCCTGAAGGCGGGCGAGTCGGAGGGGCCCGATGTCAATGCCAGCCGCCGGTGATAGGAGCATCTCCGCCGCTAAGAGCCAGAACAGGCGCGATCGTTCAGGGAGTCCCGTAGGAATTCCCATGACGCTCGCAACACGACTGGCCGTGGCGATGATTCTGCTGGTGGCGGTTACGGTGGCGGCGGTCGGTTGGCTGGGCTACCGCAACATCACCCAGGCCGTCATTCCCCGCGTCCTGGAGCGCGTCGAAGCGCAGTCGCGCCTGCTCGCCAATAATCTTGAATCCTACGTTGCCGGAGCCCGCGGCGATTTGGTCGGCTACCGCTCCGCCGCGGCTATCAACGGTCTGATCCGTGCTCACGCCGGTGGGGGAATTGACCCTGATGACGGCGTGTCCGAACAAACCTGGCGCGATCGCATCGCGACACGGCTCGCAGCCGAAATCGAGGCCAAACCCAGCTACGCGCAGTTTCGAATCATCGGTCTTGACGACGATCAGCGTGAGCTGGTTCGCGTCGATCGCTCCGGCCCGAACGGAACGGCGCGGATCATCCCCAACAGCGAGTTGGAGCGCAAGAGCGAGCGAGCCTACTTTCAGGAAACGATCCGGCTCGCGCCGGGCGAGATTTATGTTTCGCCAATCGAGCTGGCGACCCACCGCGGCGGCACCACAGACTTGCACACGCCAACTCTCCGGGTCGGGACGCCGCTGTTCACACCCGACGGCAAGCCGTTCGGCATCATCATCGCCAATATCGACATGCGTCCGCCGCTCGACCGCATCCGCTCGACAACGAGCTCAGGCGGGGAGATTTACGTCGTGGACGCGCGCGGCGACTATCTCGTTCATCCCGATCGCGCACGAGAATTCGGTTCATTGCGTGGCCACCCTGCCAACTGGCGCGATGACTTTCCCTATTTTGCAGCCTTGGCCGGCACGCGGGATGTGTCGACGCAGCTCAGCACCGATGCGGCCGGCCGGCCGAGTGGCGCGGCAATAGCGCCGGCGCTGCTCGCGAATGCGGATTGGGTTGGGATCATCGAGACGATTCCTCCGGCGGTCTTCGGCCGCGTGCCGGCCGCGATTCAAAAAACGTCCTTGCTGGTCGGCATGCTTGCGGTCTTCGCCGCAGCTTTACTCGCAGTGCTGCTCGCACGCTCATTGACGCGCCCGATCACCCGCCTGACGAGGGCCGTGGAGGCTATCGGCAACGGACAGCCAGCGGACATTCCGGTCGACGCGAGCGGCGAGACCGGCGCGCTGGCGCGGGCTTTTGCCCGGATGGTCGAGGAAACGCGCGCGAAAGCAGCCGCTCTCGAACGCGAGGTCCAGGAGCATCGCCGCACCGAGGCCGCACGAAGTCATCATGCGACGCGCGAGCTCTTGTTCAGCGCCGCCGTGGAATCGTCCGACGATGCGATCGTGATGCAATCGCTCGGTGCCATCATCACCGGCTGGAATCCCGCCGCCGAACGGCTCTATGGATATTCCGCCAGTGAAGCGATCGGGAAGTCCACCTCGATCATTGTCCCGCCCGATCGCCGCGAGCAGGGCAAGGACTATCTGGCGCGGATCTCGAGGGGCGAGACGGTCGAACGCTTCGAGACGGTCCGGCTGCGCAAGGACGGCACCCCGGTCGAGATATCGCTCGGCCTGTCGCCGATCAGGGCGCCCTCGGGCGAGATCATCGGCGCCTCCGGATCCGCGCGCAGTCTGACCGAAGCGCGGCGGGCGGAGCGGGCACTGCAGCAGCAGCTGGAGGAGCGGCGGCAGCTGTTCGACACCTCGCAGGATCTGATCATGATCATAAACTCGCGCGGCCATATCGCGCAGATCAGCCCAAGCAGCGAGACCATCCTCGGCTATCGCCCCGAGGAGATGATCGGACGCAGCGGTGAGGATTTCATCCATCCCGCCCATCTCGAGCGATCCCGCGAGGAGATGCGCGAGCTTCGGCGCGGCGGTCATCCGAAGATCGCCGACACGCGCTGCTTCCACAAGAACGGCCGCGAGGTCTGGCTGTCCTGGCTCGGCAACTGGTCGGACCAGGCCAAGCGCTTTTTCTTCGTCGGACGCGACATGACCGAGGCAAGGCTGGCAGCAGAATCCCTGCGCGACAGCGAGCAGCTTGCCCGCAATATCGTCGAGACCGCGATCGACGCTTTCACCCAGACAGACCAGAACGGTACCATCCTGATCTGGAACTCGCAGGCCGAGAAGCTCTTCGGCTGGCCGCGTGAAGAGGCGATCGGCAAGAATGCACTCGATCTCTTTATCGCCCCGAGCGAGCGGGAAGACATCCTGGCCAGAGTCCAGCTCTTTCTTGACTCCGAGGAACAAACGCTAAGCCCCCGGCGCGAACTCCTCGTGCGGCGCCGCGACGGCAAGGAGTTCACGGCCGAGCTGAGCGCCACGGCGGTCCGGCAGCGCGAAGGTGTCTTTTTCAATTCGTTTTACCGCGATCTCACCGAGAAGATCGCCGCGGAGGAGCGGGTTCGCCATGCCGAGAAGATGGAGGCGGTCGGCCAGCTCACCGGCGGCGTGGCGCACGATTTCAACAACATCCTCACCGTCATCACCGGCACGATCGAGATCCTGGCCGACGCGGTGGCCAAGGATGCGGGGCTTGCCGCGATCACGAAGATGATTGACGAAGCTGCCGGGCGCGGCGCCGAGCTGACCCAGCACCTGCTCGCCTTTGCCCGCAAGCAGCCGCTGCAGCCGCGCGAGATCGACATCAATTCGCTGATCATCGACACCGCAAAGCTGTTGCGGCCGACGCTGGGCGAGCAGATCCAGATCGAATCGGTGTTCGAGGACGAGAGCTGCGTCGCAATCGTCGATCCGAACCAGCTCACCACGGCCATCCTCAATCTCGCGCTCAACGCGCGTGACGCGATGCCCGGTGGGGGCAAGCTGATCGTGGAGACAGGCGCCGCCTATCTCGACGAGGCCTATGCCAGCGCCAATGATGCCTCGCCCGGTCACTACGTGCTGATCGCGGTGAGCGATACCGGCACCGGCATTCCGTCCCACATGCTGGCGCGCGTATTTGACCCCTTCTTCACCTCGAAGGGGCCGGGCAGGGGCACCGGCCTCGGCCTCTCCATGGTCTACGGCTTCATCAAGCAGTCCGCGGGCCACATCAAGATCTACAGCGAGGAAGGCCACGGCACGACGATCAAGATGTACCTGCCGCCGGGCAAGACACCTGCGGTGGTTGCCGAGGGCGTGACTCCGGTTACGATCGAGGGCGGGCACGAGACCATCCTGGTGGTCGAGGACGACCGCCTGGTTCGCGACTATGTGCTGGCCCAATTGCATTCGCTGGGCTACGTCACCCTGCAGGCCGCCAATGCCGCCGAGGCTCTCGCGATCGTTGCCAGCGACACACCGTTCGATCTGCTGTTCACCGACGTGATCATGCCCGGTAACATGAACGGACGGCAGCTTGCCGACGAGGTGCTGAAGACGCGGCCCGATCTCAAGGTGGTTTACACGTCAGGCTACACCGAGAACGCGATCATCCATCACGGCCGGCTGGATTCGGGTGTGCTGCTGCTAGCCAAACCCTATCGCAAATCCGACCTGGCGCGGATCATCCGCAGGGCGCTGAGCGGCTGAGGCGACTGTCCGTAGCCCGGATGGAGCGCAGCGAAATCGAGAACAGTGTTGCGGCTAGCACGAGCCTGAACTTAGCGGGGTCGCGAGCTCTCGTAGGGTGGGCAAAGGCGCACTTGCGCCGTGCCCACGATCTCTTGCTACATCACGTAAAATTCGTGGGCACGCTTCAAGTCGCTTTGCCCACCCTACGGCATCTCACATAACGCTACGACGCGCGCTGGGCTGCGGTCATCACGATGCGGATCAGGTCGGCGGCATTGCGGGCGCCGAGCTTCTTCATGATGTTGGCGCGGTGATCCTCGATGGTGCGCGGGCTGATGCCGAGCGTGCGGCCGGCTTCCTTGTTGGACGCACCGGCGGCGAATTGCTCGAGCACCTCGCGCTCCCTGCGGGTCAGCGGCTCGCGGCCGGGGAAATGCAGTGAGCCGAATTTCGGCGAGGCGTTCTCTGCCTGCCTGCGTGCATAAGCACCGATCGCCTCATCCAGCCGGCCGACGATCTCGCTGCCTCGGAACGGCTTCTCGATGAAGTCCAGCGCGCCGCTCTTGATCGCGCCCACCGCCATCGCGATGTCGCCCTGCCCGGAGATCATGAAGATCGGCGCCGGATAGTCCTCGCCGTGCAGCTCCTTCAGAATGTCGAGGCCCGACTTTCCGGGAATGTGCACGTCGAGCAGGATCGCAGCCGGTGTCCGGTTTCGCGCGACGGACAGCAGGGCCGCACCGTCCGCAAAACAGATCACCTCATAGCCCGCCGCCTTCAACACCATCGACAAAGTGTCGCGAACAGCAGGGTCGTCATCGACCACGAAGATCTCACCACGGGAGGTTTGTTCGACCATGTGCCATGTCCATTCGCCAAGCCACGCCGACATTAAAGGACTCGCGTCCGCGCCTGATGTTTACGGCTTTCGGCGCAGATTCAGCCCACCCGCATTTGTACGGGACATGAACTTAACGCACAAGTAGCGCTGAGGTGCCTTATTGCGGGTGACGGAGAATATCCATGCTAAAATACGCCGGCACACCCCCGCTCGCCGCAATGGCTGAAACGGACAGCCGTCAGTTGATCGCGGCTGAACTTCGCTCTCTGATCGCGCGCATCGAGATCGGCATGCGCCTGATCGACGCCGCCATGTCCTCGGAAGATATGGAGCCGGAGGACGATAGCGCCGATTTGGGTTCCAGCGAGATCGTCGTGCTCGACGATGTGACGCCCCGTTTTGCCAGGGCGAGCGCCGCCCTCAATGCGTGCCGGGCGGAGCTCGGTCACGCCTTGGAATTGCTGCCGGAATCCGGCAATCCTGCCTAGATGGCAGTCAGAGCGGCCGATTTGCCGCAGCCGACTGCATGGCAGCTTCGCGCCTCTAGGCGCGGTGCCGTTCCACGATTGCGTCGGTCGCAACGCCGCCCCAGGTATGGATCGTCGGCAGCCCCATCGCGGTCTTGCCGAGATTGGCCAGGCTGATGCGTAGTGCGGCAAGATCGAGCGGCTTCGGCAGGCCCTGAAGCTCGATCCCCACGGAACGGGCGAGGCTGCGGGCGGCGCTGCGGCGCTTGCCGTCCATGCCGCTGATCATGATCACCGAGCCGGTGAATTTGGCTGCCGCCATCTCGCGCAGCACGTCGACGCCGTCACCATCCTCCAGCACGAGGTCGAGCGTCACGCAGTCGAAGCGCGCGGCACGCAGCTTTTCGATGGCTTCCGCAACCGACGGCGCAACGGACACTTCATGGCCGGCCTGCTTGGCGGCGACCGTGATCAGACTGCGCTGCGTGGCGTCGTCATCGACCACCAGGAGCTGAAGCGCGCGCCGCTCGGCGACGTCGGGCAGGTTTGACGGGATGGGGGAGAGGGAGCTTCTTGGCATGGCCGGACCCTGAAATTGCGACCTGTGATGGATACAGGGACCGCGCTTAAACGACGTAAAGCCGGGACGGCGAATTCGGTCGGATGTTTTCAGAAAATGTGAAGCAACACGTCAGGAAAGGGCAGCAGGGAGCGCGTGGCGATCACGCCACTGCGTCATGGCCGTTGGCCGCGCCGCGCTTCTTGCGGTTCTTGCCGCGCAGAAACTGGATGTCCATCTCGGCGCCGTTGACGCGCACCAGCTCGCAGCGACGGTAGGCAAGGCCGGTCGACGACAGCAGCAGGAAGAACTCCTTCAGATTCAATCCCTGGATCGAGCCTTCAACCGTGAGGATGGCATCGGTGTCGGAAATTGCATTGAGCGTACAGTCGCGCCGCCACGTGCCGTCGATGGCCATGATGCAGACATCATAACCACGACTGAATGTGACGCGCTCTACGCCCTTGCCATCCTCGGCCATGCCTATCGTCCTGCCATTGCCGCCACGCGCGGCGCTGCGACACCGTCGACCGCCGGCTTTGCCGCAGCAGTGCGCGGATCGTTCGGCCGGTAGAGGCCGCGGCGATCGGCGAGCGGCCTGAACGTATCAGTCAAACCGACCACGGTCTCCGCCGCGCCGAGCACCAGGAAGCCGTCGGGCTCGATCTGTCGGGCAAGGCGGTTGAAGATGTTGATCTTGGTTTCCTGATCGAAATAGATCAGGACGTTGCGGCAGAAGATGACGTCGAACGTGCCGAGGTGAGAGAAATCCTGCAGCAGATTGAGCTGGCGGTGCTGGATCATCGCCCGCAGCTCGGGATTGATCTGCCAGGTCTCGCCGGTCTGCTTGAAATGTTTCATCAGCATCTGGATCGGCAGGCCGCGCTGCACCTCGAACTGGCTGTAGACGCCGGCTTTGGCCTTCTCCAGCACCTCCTGCGAGAGGTCGGTCGCGATGATCTCGACACGCCAGCCGGTCAGCGCCGCGCCCATTTCCTTCAGGGTCATGGCGAGCGAATAAGGCTCCTGCCCGGTCGAGCCTGCGGCGCACCAGATCCGCACGCTGCGGCGAGCCGCGCGGGCTTTGAGAACCTCGGGCATGATGGTGTCGCGGAAATGGTCGAACGGGACCTTGTCGCGAAAGAAGAAGGTCTCGTTCGTGGTCATGGCTTCGACCACGCTTGTGATCAGCGCGCTCGAGCCGCCTTGCAGCTTCTGCACGAGCTCGGGGATACCGGACAGGCCCGCCTTGCGCGCCAGCGGCAACAGGCGGCTTTCGAGCAGATATTGCTTGTCCGCGGACAGGTCGAGGCCGGAGCGCTCTTTCAGCAGCTTACGCAGATACTCGTAGTCGGGCGAGTTCACAGGATACCTCTTGACGCTACTAACCAGTGGAATTTCAGGCTGCCGTTTCTTCTTCGCGCGCGACCAGTCCGACCTCCTGGAACTTCGCCAACACGATGTCCTTGTCGAACGGCTTCATGATGTATTCGTTGGCGCCGCCGCCCATCGCCTTGGTGATGTGGTCGATGCCGTTCTCGGTGGTGCAGAACACAACCTTGGGGTCCTCGCCGCCGGGCATGCGGCGCAGCGTGCCCAGGAACTGGAAGCCGTCCATGACGGGCATATTCCAGTCCAGCAGGACGGCTTCCGGCATGGCCTTCTTGCAATGGACCAGCGCCTCGACGCCGTCTTCCGCTTCGATGACATGGAAGCCCAGCGCCTCGACGATGCGGCGCGCGACCTTGCGCACGATGCTGGAATCGTCAACCACCAAACAGGTCTTCATCTTGGATCTCCGGCTCAAATCTCTCTCGTGAAAGTTCAGGCAGCCATTTGCACTTTGGTTTCGAGCTCGAGGACGCGATCGACGTCGAGGACGACCATGAGCTGACCGTCGAGACGGT
>NZ_JACOFQ010000031.1:0-91344 GCF_019455395.1 Bradyrhizobium sp. BR 10261 | reverse complement strand
CCTTGGTTTCCGCGGTGGCAGAGGTGGCGGGTTACGCCGCGCAGATGCGCTTCGCGCAGCTGCAAAGCTAACCCACCCTACGACACTTCCCGTGCCGTTAGGCCAAGCCGCCATCGACCCGGAAGCACTGGCAGGTGATGCGCTGGCTGGCGTCGGAGGCGAGGTACAGCGCCATATTGGCGATATCGTCGGGCGTCACAGCATCGGGGAGGGCCTGGCGCGTGCGCATCTCGGCGATCTGCCGCTCGTCCGGATACCATAGCTTGCGCTGCCGTTCGGTGATCACCATCCCCGGCGCGATGGCGTTGACGCGGATGCGGTCCGGACCGAACTTGCGGCCGAGCGAATTGGTGAACCCGACAATTGCCGCCTTGGCCGCGGCGTAGACCGGTAGCCCCGGTGCGCCGCGCATCCAGGCGATCGAGGACATGTTGATGATCGAGCCGCCGCCGCGCGCCTGCATCTGCGGCACCACGGCTTGCGCGGCAAAGAAGACATGCTTGAAATTGACGCCCATCATCCAATCGAATTCCGACGGCGTCACATCTGATAGCACCTGGCGCTGGTCGTTGGCGGCGTTGTTGACAAGGACCGCGGCATCGCCAAGCGATGCGTGGATTTTCGCCAGCGCGGTGCGCAGCGCGTCGATATCGAGGAGATCGCAGGGCACGAACAGCGGTGCCGTGCCGGAAGTCTTGGCCGCTTCCTGCACCAACGCTTCGCCCGCCTGCGTGTCGATGTCGAGGAACGCGACGCGGGACCCCTGGGCGGCGAATGCATGCACGAAGGCCGCACCAATGCCGCTGGCACCTCCGGTAATCACCACCACGCGATTGGCGAGGTCGGCATAGGTCGTCTGGCTCATGCGATCAGTCGCTCCGTCTCGGGGTCGAACAGGCAAATGCGCCTGATATCGAGGGCAAAGGAAAAGGTCGCGCCCGGCGTCGGGCGGATGTCCGGCGAGATGCGCGCCTGTGCAGGCTCGCCGCCAAGCCGCAGCAGGACGATGGTCTCGGCCCCCGTGGGCTCGACCAGCTCGACTGGCGCGGTGACGATGACGGGCGGGCCCGCGGCACCTGAGAACACGCGATCGCCTTCGGCGATGCATTCGGGCCTGATCCCGAGCACCACCTCGCGGCCGATATAGGAGGCCGCAGCCTCATAGCCCTGCAGGTGGAGACGGACCTCGTCCGGCCGGCCAGCGCCGATCACGGCCACCGCGCCGCCGCCGTCGGCTTCGAGCCGCGCCGGCATCGTGTTCATCGGTGGCGAGCCCATGAAGCGGGCGACGAAGAGGTTGGCGGGATAGCGGTAGACGGTGTCGGGGTCGGCGAATTGCTGCACCACGCCGCGATGCATCACGGCAATGCGGGTCGCCATCGTCATCGCCTCGATCTGGTCGTGGGTGACATAGACGATGGTGGCGCCGATGCGCTGGTGCAGCCGCTTGATCTCCATGCGCATCTCCACGCGCAGCTTGGCATCGAGATTGGAGAGCGGCTCGTCGAACAGGAAGAGCAGGGGATCGCGCACCAGGGCGCGTCCCATCGCCACGCGCTGGCGCTGTCCGCCTGACAATTGCGACGGTTTGCGGCCGAGCAGCGGCTCGATCTGGAGCAGCCTTGCGACGTTCGCCAGCGCCTTCTCCTGCTCGACCTTGGCAACGCCGCGGCATTCCATGCCGAAGGTGATGTTCTGGCGCACCGTCATCGAGGGATAGAGCGCATAGGACTGGAACACCATGGCGATGTCGCGGTCCTTGGGCGGGACGTCATTGACAATCCGGCCTCCGATCTCGATCGTGCCATCGCTGGCGCGATCGAGCCCGGCGACGATGTTGAGCAGCGTGGACTTGCCGCAGCCGGACGGCCCCACCAGCACGGTGAACTCGCCGCTCTCGATGTCGAGGTCGATGCCCTTCAGCACCTCGAGATTGGCGTAGCGCTTGGACAGGGCGCGAATGCTCAGTGCTGCCATGACACATCCATCATTTCACGGCCCCGGCAGTGAGGCCGCGTACAAAATATCTGCCGCCGAACAGATAGATCAGCAGAGTCGGCAGGGCTGCGATGATCACCGCGGCGCTCTGCACACCTTGCTTGGGGATATCTGCAACTGGTGTAGACAGTGCGATGAGCGCGGCCGTCACGGGCTGCTGCTGGCCCGTCGTGAAGGTCACGCCATAGAGGAATTCATTCCAGATATGGGTGAACTGCCAGATCACGGTGACGATCAGGATGGGTGCCGAGAGCGGCAGGATGATACGCCAGAAGATGCGGAAGAAGCCGGCGCCATCGATGCGTGCGGCCCGGATCAGCTCGTGCGGAATGGCGATGTAGTAGTTGCGGCAGAACAGAACCGTGAAGGAAAGACCCTGGATGGTGTGGATCAGCACGAGACCCGTGAGCGTGTTGATGAGCCCGATGTCCCGCAGCACGATGGTCCAGGGCAACAGGCGCATCTGCTGGGGCAGGAACAGGCCGAGGGTGACGATGCCGTAGATCCAAACGTCGCCGCGAAAGCGCCAGAGCGACACGGCGTAACCGGCGACAGCACCGAGCAGGGTCGAGAAGATCGTTGCCGGGATCGTGACGAGCGCCGAGTTCAGCATGTATGGCCGGATGCCGGCGCAGGTCTCGGCGACGCAAAAGCCGCTCCAGGCCAGGGCATAATTGCCAAAGGCCCAGTGTTGCGGCCAGCCGATCATCGAGCTCTGCGCGATCTCCTCATTGGTCCGGATCGAGTTCAGGATGACGACGACCAGCGGCGCAAGGTAGGCGGCCGCGAACAAGGTCACGATCAGATAGATCAGAGCCCGGCTTGGGGCGAAGCTTCGGTCACGCATGGGCCGCCCGCCGTTGCCGGACATAGCGCCACGCCGCATAGGGCAGCAGCACTGCAAGAAGGATGAGCAACATCAGCACCGCCGCCGCCGCGCCCCGACCGAGCTGGCTGCGCTGGAACATCAGATCATAGACAACGAGCGCCGGCAGCTGGGTCGCGATTCCCGGCCCGCCATTGGTGAGTGCGCGGACGAGGTCGAAGGCCGAGATCGCAAACTGCAACTGGACAACCACGACCGTGACGGTGATCGGCCAAAGCGTCGGCAGAATGACGCGCCAATAGGTTCTGACAGGCCCGGCACCGTCGATCTGTGCCGCCTTGATGATATCGGAATCGACGGAGCGGAGGCCGGCCAGGAACAGCGCCATGGCAAAGCCCGAGGATTGCCAGATCGCGGCGATGACAATGGTCCAGATCGCCATGTCGCGGTTGACCAGCCAGTCGAAGTGGAAGGAGGTCCAGCCGAGATCATGGACGAGCTTCTCGATGCCGATGCCGGGATTGAGCAGCCAGCTCCACACCGTGCCTGTCACGACGAACGAGACGGCCAGGGGATACAGGAAGATGGTCCGCAGCACGTTCTCGCCGCGAATGCGCTGGTCGAGCAGGATCGCGAGCAGCAGGCCGGTCGTCAAACTGAGCAGCACGAAAGCGATGCCGAACAGCAGCAGATTGTCGAAGGCGATCTGCCAGTTTCGCGACGCCAGGACCGAATTGTAGTTGCGCAAACCGACCCAGCCCGTAACGGGAACGAGGGTGGAGGGCGTGAACGAAATCCAGATGGTCCAGATCGAAAACGAGATAAGGTGCGCTGCTGATAACAGCAGCGGCACCCAGATCATCAGAAATTCGGGCAGCCGGCGCACCATCTCGGAGGCCGCCGACCGGCCCGGCCGTGTTGCTGTCGAGACGAGTTCGGTCAACGTGCGCCCTCGACGGCGTCGGCGAGGCGGCTGACCGCCTCCTCCGGCTTGATCGTCTTGTTCTTCACATACTCGGTGATGACGTCGATCATCGCGGCGGTCAGGCCGTTTTCCTGGGCCATGTTGTGCGCGAGGCTGAGGACGGCCTGATTGTTGCCCATGGCATTCTTCAGTGCGGCCGCTGTTGTCCGTTGACCATCCGACCAGCCCTCGCCGGACAGGTCGACATCGGTGCGCACCGGGATCGATCCCGTGATTTGCGAATACATGGTCTGGATCGCCGGATCCATCACGAGCTGTGCCATCAACATCTGGCCGGCCTGCAGATCAGCCTCCTTGCGCTGCCAGAAGATGAAGGCATCGGCATTCAACAGGAAGACAGGCTTGCCGTTGTCACTGGGGCCGGGGGTGATGACGTAGTCGTCGAACTTGAAGCCGGCGTTTTTCAATACGCCCTGCGCCCAGCCGCCCATGATCAGCATGCCCATGTCGCCGTCGACGAAGCGCTTCAAATTGGTGGCATAGGGTTGGACGCCGACATTGGGATCACACCATTCGGAGATCTTGCGCGTCTGTGCGAAGGCTGCCTTCATCTCGGGGCCCTCCAGCGCCTTCTTGTCGAGATTCATGCAGGCGGCGCGGTAGGCCGTCGGGCTGATGCCGGCGAGCGACGCCTCGAATTTCTGCCCGTCGTCGGCGCGGGTGCCGCCGTTGGCAAGGGGGTAGGCCATTCCGGCCGACTTCATTTTCTCGGCAAGCTCATTGAAGTCAGCGAAAGTGACGGGGACCTTGTCAGCCTTGGCCTTGTCCATTCCGCGCTTGGAGAGAAACAGCATATTCGTGCTGTAGATCTGAAGCGGCAGTGCAATCCACTTTCCGGCCGGCTTGTGCAGCTTTGCAAGATCCGGCGCGACGACCTTCTCGTAGCCGGCAGAGGCGACCACGGCGTCGAGATCGACGGTCGGCGCAATCTTCGACCAGGCGGCAATCTCGGGGCCCTTGAGCTGCGAGCAGGCCGGCGGATCGCCAGCGATGATCTGCGCACGCAGCTTGTTCATCATATCCGTGGTGAAGCCGGGAACAGGCGAATGCTGCCAGACGCCGCCTTTCTCCTCGAATTTCTTGCCGAGCGCGGTGATGGCGGCACCATCGCTGCCTGCGGACCATTGCGAGATGGCGGTGAGGCGCGGCTTGACCGCGCCTTGCGCGCGGGCAAAGGCCGGCAGCGCCAGCGCAGCAGCAGATCCAGCGAGCAGACGGCGCCTTGTTGTTGTGATCGGCATGGCTAGTTCCTCCCGGGTGTGAAGTTCTTTGCGCCGTTCCGGCGCTGATGTTGGCGTACGCGAGCCGCACGCGGCTTTAAGTCATGTCAGGCGGCCTCCGTCGATGCGGCGGGCATGCCGCCGGATCTCGCCAGGCAGAAGGCGGCGAAGGCGAGGGCGGCCTGCGGGTCGTTGCCGGTCGAGGGTGGCACGAAGGCGAGCGACACCTGCGCCAGCTTCCGGCCGCCGAGCAGGCAGGAATCGATGCCGTCGCTCACGGCTTTTCGATCGTCTTCCGCAAGAAGCGATGGCCAGCCGCTGACGACAACGCCGCGACATGGTTTGACGTTCAACGTGTTGCCGATGGCGAGGCCAAGACGAAACAACCGCTGGCGCAATTCCTGGCGCAGCCGCGCCGTGAGCGGGACGTTTGTGATCCAGTCGGGGCCAAGCCGGAGCAACTCTGCTTCGGTCATGCGCAGCAGCTTGGCCAGCGCCGGCAACGACGTGTAGGCTTCGACGCAGCCCTGATGTCCGCAGCGACAACGGGGCCCGTCGGTTCCGAACACCATGTGGCCGAGCTCGACCGGCTCGAGTGCGTCGTCCTCGATCGGATCATCGATCCAGGCGCCCGCGACACCCTGGCCGACAAAGACGAACAGATGCGCGTCGGTGAACGGATAGTTCTCGTTGCGGCAGCGGTGAAAGGTGGCGTGCGCCACCACCGAATTGGTGAAGGCAACAGGCACGCCCGCGAACATCTCGACGAACATGTCGCCGATACCTCCGACATCGCAGGGAATGATCGGATTGCCAAATTCACTCAGACGGCCGAGGCCTGGAACGGTTACGCCAATTTGTGCGAGCCTGATCCGGCGGCGGCGCGTCCAGTCGCGCAGCACGTTCAGAGCTTCGCGGAATACCCGGCTGACTGTTTCGACGGTCGGCTTCCGCGGCAGCGGCACACGTTCGATGTCATGCAGCTCGCCGGACAAACCACCAACGCCGACGCTGAGCCATTCTCCGGTGAGCTCAAGGGCGCCAAGCGCCACCGTGGGATCGAGCGAGACGAGACCCGTCGGGCCGCCGACATAGGGGGCAGGGCGCCTGACTTCCTCGATCAGGCCTTCGGCCTTCAGGTCGAACAGGATGCGCGACAGGCTTGCTTCGGACAAGCGCACGGCTTTCGCCAGCGGCGGCCGGAACGAACCGCCGGACTGAAGCAAGTGAGTCAAAATGGCAGCGCGCGTCTGCCGCCGACTTCTCGGCTGCTCCGGCATTTCCATCCCTGTCGTCATTCTTACTTAGTGTAAGAATTTGCGCGCGGAGCGTTTCAACTGTCAAGCGCTCGTCGGTGTGATGCGCCGACTTGTTGTTGTGCGGGGCAGCAAGAGGCGCGGTCGGTCTCGTAGGGTGGATTAGCCCTGCAGATGCGCGAGGCGCATCTGCAGGGCTAATCCACCACGCGTCCGCATTCGCGGAACGAAGTTGTGGTGGGTTACGCCTTCGGCGAACCCACCCTACGGCACCTGCGCAAAACGAAAACGGCGCCATCTTGCGATGGCGCCGCTTCGAAAGCCGTATCGGCGAAGACTTACTTCCGATCCTTGATCGCGACGTAGTCGCGGCGGGTGACGCCGGTGTAGAGCTGGCGCGGACGGCCGATCTTCTGCTGCGGATCCTCGATCATCTCGCTCCACTGGCTGATCCAGCCGACGGTGCGGGCGACCGCGAACAGCACGGTGAACATCGAGACCGGGAAGCCCATCGCCTTCAGCGTGATGCCCGAATAGAAGTCGACGTTCGGGTAGAGCTTGCGGTCGATGAAGTACTGGTCGCTGAGCGCGATCTTCTCGAGCTCCATCGCCACCTTCAGCATCGGATCGTCGCCATGGCCGGTCTCCTTGAGCACGGCGTGACACATCTTCTGCATGATCTTGGCGCGCGGATCGTAGTTCTTGTAGACGCGGTGACCGAAGCCCATCAGGCGGACCTCGGAGTTCTTGTCCTTCACCTTGGCGATGAACTCCGGGATCTTGTCCACGGTGCCGATCTCGGCGAGCATCGCCAGCGCGGCTTCGTTGGCGCCGCCATGCGCCGGGCCCCAGAGGCAGGCGATGCCGGCGGCGATGCAGGCGAACGGGTTGGCGCCGGAGGAGCCGGCGATGCGCACCGTCGAGGTCGAGGCGTTCTGCTCGTGGTCGGCGTGCAGGATGAAGATCTTGTCCAGCGCGTCAGCGAGCACCGGGTTGATCTTGTACTCCTCGCAAGGCACGGCGAAGCACATGTGCAGGAAGTTCTCGGCGAACTTCAGCGAGTTCTTCGGGTACATGAAGGGCTGGCCGATCGTGTACTTGTAGGCCATCGCCGCCAGCGTCGGGATCTTCGCGATCATGCGCATGGAGGCGATCATGCGCTGCTTGGGATCGTTGATGTCGGTCGAGTCATGATAGAACGCGGCGAGTGCGCCGACCGAGGCCACCATGACCGCCATCGGATGGGCGTCGCGGCGGAAGCCCTGGAAGAAGCGGGCCATCTGCTCGTGCACCATCGTGTGATGGATCACGCGGTCGTCGAAATCCTTCTTCTGCGCGGCGGTCGGCAGCTCTCCGTAGAGCAGCAAATAGCAGGTCTCGAGGAAGTCGCCGTGCTCGGCGAGCTGCTCGATCGGATAGCCGCGGTATTCCAGCACGCCCGCGTCACCGTCGATATAGGTGATCTTGGACTGGCAGCTCGCGGTCGAGGTGAAGCCGGGGTCGTAAGTGAACAGGCCGGACTGGCCGTACAGCTTGCCGATATCGATGACATCAGGTCCGACGCTACCGCTGTGAATCGGGAGATCGTAGTTCTTGTTTCCGACCGTCAGCGTGGCGGTCTTATTGCTCGATTTTGCGTCCATCAGAGGTCCCCGATGTAAGGTGAAACGGGCCGGACCCGGAAGGCCCCGAAGACGTGGTGGGGCAGGCCGGATATTCCAGAAGGTACGGCCAAGATGGGTATATTATTGCTGTGTGCGCTGCAAGATGGCGCCACGCAAGGTGGACTTACGTCGTAGCCTATTCCTTGGCCTGGTCTGCAAGCCGGGCGAGGCTTTCCTGGCGTCCCAGCACGTCCAAAACCTCAAATATACCGGGCGAGGTGGTGCGGCCGGTCAGGGCCGCCCGCAAAGGCTGGGCAACCGCGCCGAGCTTGAGACTATTTTCCTCGGCAAAGGCGCGTAGCGCGGCCTCCGTGGTCGCACCGCTCCAGGTCTCGACTTTCTCCAGCGCGGAATGAAGCTGGCCGATCAGCTTGCGATTGTCAGCCGTCAGCAGGGCCGCCGCCTTCGGGTCGAGCTGCAGCGGCCGGTCGGCGAAGATGAAATAGGCGCCGTCGATCAGCTCGAGCAGCGTCTTGGCGCGCTCTTTCAGGGACGGCATGGCCTTGAGCAGCTGGGCGCGCGTGGTGTCGTTTAACTTGGCTTTGATCTCGTCACGCGCGGGCACGACGTGGTCGAGCACGTCCTCGAACATTTTCACGAGTGATTGATCGTCGGCGTGGCGGATGTAGTGGCCGTTGAGGTTCTCCAGCTTGGCGAAGTCGAAGCGGGCGGCGGCGCGGCCGACATTGGCGAGGTCGAACGCCGCGATCATCTCCTCGGTCGAGAAAATCTCCTGGTCGCCATGGCTCCAGCCGAGACGGACGAGGTAATTGCGCAGCGCGGCCGGGAGGTATCCCATGGCGCGGTAGGCATCGACGCCGAGCGCGCCGTGGCGCTTGGAGAGTTTTGACCCGTCCGGACCGTGGATCAGCGGGATGTGGGACATGTTCGGCAGCGCCCAGCCCATCGCATCGTAGATCTGCTTCTGGCGGGCGGCGTTGATGAGGTGGTCGTCACCACGGATGACGTGGGTGACGCCCATGTCGTGGTCGTCCACGACCACCGCGAGCATGTAGGTCGGGTTGCCATCACCGCGCAGCAGGACGAGGTCGTCGAGGTTCTCGTTCTGCCAGACCACGCGGCCCTGGACCTGGTCCTCGATCACGGTCTCGCCGGTCTGCGGCGCGCGAAGGCGGATGGTCGGCTTGACGTCAGCAGGCGCGGTGGCCGGATCGCGATCGCGCCACATGCCATCATAGAGACGGGTGCGCCCTTCCGCGCGCGCCTTCTCGCGCATGGCGGCGAGCTCCTCGGCGGTGGCGTAGCAGCGATAGGCCTTGCCGTCGGCGAGCAGCTGCTCGGCGACCTCGCGATGGCGGGCGGCGCGGCTGAACTGATAGATGACGTCGCCATCCCAGCCGAGCTCCAGCCATTTCAGCCCGTCAAGAATCGCGCCGATCGCGGCCTCGGTGGAGCGCTCCCGGTCGGTGTCCTCGATCCGCAGCAGCATCTTGCCGCCGTGCTTCTTTGCATAGAGCCAATTGAACAGCGCCGTGCGGGCGCCCCCGATATGGAGGAAGCCGGTTGGGGAGGGAGCAAAGCGGGTGACGATGGGATCAGTCATTCGTGGCAGGGCCTATGCATGGGAGGCGGTGGTATATAACAGGACCGGAGCATAACTAAAGCCCGGCAGCGGATGCCTTAAGCTCTTGGCTCAGCCACGCGAATTTGGCAGAAGGACCGCTGATTTCCCTACAGGATTTTTCGTAATGACAGAACCGGTGGCGACTGAGGTTGGGCGCGATTTCATTCGTGACATCATCCAGGCCGACCTCGATCAGGCCAAGTACAAGGAGATCGTGACCCGGTTCCCGCCGGAGCCGAACGGCTACCTGCATATCGGCCACGCCAAGTCGATCGCGCTCAATTTCGGCATCGCCCAGGAGTTTCCAGGCCGCTGCCATCTGCGCTTCGACGACACCAATCCGGTCAAGGAAGAGCAGGAATATATCGATTCCATCCAGGCCGACGTGCACTGGCTCGGCTACGACTGGGGCAAGAACCTGTTCTACGCCTCGGATTATTTCGACCGCCTGTATGAATGGGCGGAGAAGCTGATCCGCGACGGGCTCGCCTATGTCGACGACCAGTCCCAGGAGGAGATCCGCCTCTCGCGCGGCACGCTGACCGAGCCCGGCAAGAACTCGCCGTTCCGCGACCGCAGCGTGGAGGAGAACCTCGACCTGTTCCGCCGCATGAAGGCGGGCGAATTCCCCAACGGCGCGCGCGTGCTGCGGGCCAAGATCGACATGTCCTCGGGCAACATCAATCTGCGCGATCCCGTGCTCTACCGCATCCTGCATGCGCACCATCCGCGCACCGGGACCAAATGGTGCATCTATCCGAGCTACGACTATGCCCATGGCCAGTCGGACGCGATTGAAGGCATTACGCACTCGATCTGCACGCTTGAGTTCGAGGATCACCGGCCGCTCTACGACTGGTTCATCGAAAAGCTGCCGGTGCCGTCCAAGCCGCATCAGTACGAAATGGCGCGGCTCAATCTAACCTACACGCTGCTGTCGAAGCGCGTGCTGACCCAGCTCGTCCGCGACGGCCATGTCGCCGGCTGGGACGATCCACGCATGCCGACCATGGCGGGGATGCGCCGCCGCGGCGTGCCGCCGGCGGCCTTGCGCGAATTCGTCAAGCGGATCGGCGTCGCCAAGGCCAACAGCGTGGTCGATGTCGGCATGCTCGAATTCTGCATCCGCGAGGAGCTGAACCGTACGGCGCAGCGCCGCATGGCGGTGTTGAAGCCGCTCAAGATCGTGATCGAGAACTATCCGGAAGGGCAGACCGAGGAGCTCGAGGCGATCAACCATCCGGATGATCCCTCGGCAGGGACGCGGAAGATCACGTTCGGGCGCGAGCTCTATATCGAGCAGGACGACTTCATGGAGAACCCGCCGAAGAAGTTCTTCCGCCTCTCACCCGGCAACGAGGTGCGGCTGCGCTACGCCTATTTCGTCAAGTGCACCGGCGTGATCAAGAACGACAAGGGCGAGGTGGTGGAACTGCGCTGCACCTACGATCCCGCGACCAAGGGCGGCAACGCGCCTGATGGCCGCAAGGTCAAGGCGACCATGCACTGGCTGCCTGCGGCCAATTCAGTGCCGGCGGAAATCCGCATCTACAACCAGCTGTTCGCCAATCCGAGCCCGGACGCCTCGAATTTCGCGGCCGATCTCAATCCGAACTCGCTGGAGATCCTCAGCGATGCCCTGGTCGAGGCCTCGGTTGCCGCGAGCAATTCGAGCGAGCCGATGCAGTTCGAGCGCCAGGGCTATTTCGTGCGCGACAAGGACTCCACGCCCGGCAAGCCGGTGTTTTCACGCACCATCGGCCTGCGCGATACGTTCGCGAAGGAAGTGGCCAAGGGCTGACAAACGAATGAGCGGTGAGGCCGATGCCATCGTTTCCGCCACCATCGCGAAATGGTGCGCCGGCTTCGCAACGCTCGATGCGGTCGCGCTCTCATCGCTCTATTCGAAGAACACCTTTTTCTTCGGCTCCAACCCAAAGCTCTATCGGGGCAGGGATGGCGTCACCGATTATTTCAACGGCCTGCCGCGCTGGCGCGAGCCGAGCGCGGCATTTTCCGACGTGCAGGCGGCGCAGGCCGGTTCTGACCTGATCAACATGGGCGCAACCATCACGTTCAACTTCGCCGGCGAACGCTCTGATCTCGTCGTCAAGATGAGCTGGGTCATCATCCGCGAGGACGGCGACTGGAAGATCGTCAATCACCACGCCTCGGCGAAGGCGCCGTTGATCTGACGCACGGCATCGTCATTCCAGCGATGGAAACGAACGTGCTGTCGCCGCGTTGAGGCGGATCCATCAGAGGATCCCGCCATGCAAAACATCGCAGAGCATATGGAAGTCATCGGCGCCGACGGCGTCCATGTCGGCACGGTCGACAAGGTCGAGGGCAACCGCATCAAGCTGACCAAGAAGGACAGCGGTGAGGGCAGCCACCGGGGTCACCACCATTTCATCGACAAGGGCCTCGTCGCCGGTGTCGAGGGCAACAAGGTCCGGCTGTCGGCCAAGGCGGACGTCGCCGTGACGATGGAAGAGGAAAAGTAGGGGCGCGGCCCTTTCGTTCTCGATCCGTACCGCTATTCGGCGGCCTGCACGTTCCGGTAGCCTCTGCGCCCGTCTGATATCGCAGGGGTTGCCAAGGGAATGGCGGAGCCGGGCCGGCCGCAGCGTCTGTCGCAAGGCATTGCCGGGACGCCGATCGCAGGGACTTGGCCGACGGGCCGGGCCGCGTCGGCCGGCGGGTTCGTGCCGGCGGGGTCGGGCGTCTGGCCCGCGGTCGTCGGGCAGCTGCGCGAATGGGCCAAGGCCGAGGCTGGTGCGGGCCGGCTATTTCCCTGGATGCCCGTCGCCTTCGGCTGCGGCATCGCGCTTTATTTTGCCGCCGACCACGAGCCGCTGCTTTGGGTCACGATTGCGACGGCGACCGCGCTCATGGCTGGCGCCGTCCTGTTGCGGCGAAGCCGCCTGTTTGCGCCCGCAATCATGATCGCGGCGGTCGCGGCCGGCTTTGCCGCGGCGACGTGGAAGACGGCACGCATCGCGCATACCGTGCTCGCAAAGCCGCTGTATTCCGTGTCGCTGTCGGGCTTCGTCGAGACGCGCGACATCCGCGAACGCACCGACCGTTTCGTGCTGCGCGTCACGGCAATGGAGGCGCAGCGCAGCGACGTGAAGCTCGAGCGCGTCCGCCTCTCCGTGCGCAAGGGAACCGCGCCCGATGTCGGCAGCTTCGTGCAGCTGAAGGCGCGGCTGATGCCGCCGCTGTCGCCATTGCGTCCGGGCAGCTACGATTTCTCGCGCGACATGTTCTTCCAGGGCATCGGCGCCTCCGGTTTTGCGATGGGGGCGATCACGACTGTGACGCCGGCCGTGTCGGGCGGATTGCAGCTACGCTATGCCGCGATCATGCAGGGCCTGCGCGATGCGATCGACGCGCGCATCCGCGCCACGCTCGACGGCGATAACCGCGCCATCGCGACCGCGCTGCTCACCGGCCGCCGCGATGCGATTACGACGCCCGTCAACGACGCCATGTTCATCTCGGGGCTCGGTCACGTCCTCTCGATTTCGGGCTATCACATGGCCGTCGTCGCGGGGGTCGTCTTTTTCGCGGTCCGCGCGCTGCTGGCGCTCATCCCGGGACTGGCAGCGGGCCTTCCCATCAAGAAATGGTCGGCCGCCGCCGCGTTGGTTGCGTCAGCGTTCTATCTGCTGCTCTCGGGCGCCGAAGTCGCGACGCAGAGATCGTTCTTCATGACCGCGGTGGTGCTGATCGCTGTCATCGTGGATCGCCGCGCGATCACGTTTCGCACCTTGGCCGTGGCGGCGCTGATCGTGCTCGCGGTCGCGCCGGAAGCGCTGGTGCATCCAAGCTTTCAAATGTCGTTCGCGGCAACGCTCGGGCTCGTTGCCATGGTGCAGATCGGCATGCCGAGCCTGTTGGCCTCGCCCGATCATTCGGCGACCGCGCGCATCGCGCTGTGGGGAGGCCGCGAGATCGCGATGCTGTTCATGGCCTCCATGATCGCGGGACTTGCGACCACGCCTTACGCCGCCTTCCATTTCCACCGTGTCACGCCTTATGGCGTGCTCGCCAATCTTGGCGCGATGCCGGTGGTCTCGGCGTTGGTGATGCCGGCCGGGCTGCTCGGATTGCTCGCCGCTCCCTTCGGGCTGGACGGCGTGTTCTGGTGGCTGATGGGGATCGGCATCGACTGGATGATTTTCGTCACGCGCTGGGTGGCGGCACTACCGGGTGCGGTCGGTCATGTCGCGGCCTTCGGCACGGCGCCGCTGATCGCTGCGAGCTTGGGCCTGATCCTGCTGGGTCTTTTGCGCACGCCGCTGCGCTGGTCGGGAGCATTCGTGCTGATGGCGGCGACCGTCTGGAGTCTTTCCGTCCGGCAACCCGATATTCTGATTGCCGGTGACGGTCAGAACGTCGCGGTGCGCGCCAGGGACGGTCAGCTGCACCTGATCAGGGCGAAGAAGGACAATTTCCTGCTGAAGGAGTGGCTTGCAGCGGACGCTGATCCACGCGATGCGGCGAGCAGCTCGCTCGGCGACGGCGTGTCGTGCGACGATGCCGGCTGCGTGACGCCGCTTGCCGACGGCCACATGGTCGCGCTGGCGCTCCGCATCGACGCGCTGGCTGATGATTGCAGTCGCGCGGCCCTGGTGGTGACGGCAAAGCCTGCGCCGCCGGATTGCACCGGGATGGTGATCGATCGGCCGCGTCTGGCGAGCCAGGGCGCGCTAGCGCTGACACGTCGCGGCGATGGCTTTGCCATTGCGGCGGCGAGGGCGAGAGGCGCAAACCGCCCCTGGTCGCCGGCGGCGGCCGGCGATGGAGATTTCGAAGGGACCCTCATGCCGCGGTCCGCAGCTCCGCGCGCCAAGGACGCAACACCGTCCGAGGCCGATCTTCAGGCCGAGGATTGAGGCATGATCCGGAAAAGTCTGTAGCGGTCCTCCGGCGCGACAAACGCGAAAACGCGTTTGCGCGGAGATCATGCCCAAATTAGGCCGGTTCAACCGATCGGCAGGACCGGAGGTGTCGGCTGTCTGTCGGCGGCAACTTGCGGCTTGTGCTCGCGCTCACCGAGCGGCTGGGTCACCGGCAGTTGCAGCACGGTTGCGCGCTGGCCTTCGACGAGCTGGGTCACCAGCACGTATTTGCCATCGGGGAATTCGATCGCGTCGTGATGACGATCGGGAATGTGCGGATCGACCTTGCCGAACTTGCCGACGCGCGAATTGATAGTGCGCGTCCAGATCCACCTGTTGTCGTAGCGGACGTTGTCGGCGAAGGCGAGCTCCGTTCCCGGCAGCAGGCAGACCGCGACCGACATGTCGGCTTCGGAGGCGAAGCCGCGCGTCGAGGTGCCGCGGAAGGTTGTCGTGACGATCGTCTCGCCGACTTCTGCGGGACGCGTCGCGACGGCATGCAAGCTATAGTCACACATCGGGTGCTCCTCATCAGCGATAGAGCACCCGCGCCTCTTCTGAGGCGCAGGCCTCTATCAGAGTGGAAGCCTGCGATCATATGCCATGTTGGGGGCAAATCTGCGGCTTGAGTCTGCAGGCTGCCATCACAATTTCTTTTTCAGATGTCCGAGGAACAAAGGCTGCTTCCGTGCATTCCGAGAGCTTCTTCGTTAGCGCCCAGCCGGTGCCGACCAACCCGAATAAGGCCAGGCCGGCTGCGCCTGTTGCCCGACGGCGTTGCGGGCATTGCGGAATTGTTCGTTCGTCGCCTGTGGCGACCTGCGAACGTGATGCTGCGGCTGCGCAGCGAAGGTTTGCGACGCTGATATTGCGATCAGCGCCATCGCGACGGTACTCAGAATGATCTTACGCATGGCGGTCTCCTCGGTCTCGCAAGGCCTGCGAAGCGATGCGTGCTTCGTCATGGCGTGCCGGGGATGTAGCGCGGGAGAGGTGGCCGGATAATCTGGAGAAAACCAGAAAAACTATCCAGCCGGAGCGGACAATCGTCCGCTTCAACCTTGAGGGCGCGCTTGCCAGGTGGCGGCGTGCGCCGCGTTCAGTATTTGCGGTACAGCCCGATCAGCTTGCCCTGGATCTTGACCCGGTTGGGCGGCAGAATCCGGACCTCGTAGGCGGCGTTTGCCGGCTCGAGCGCGATCGAGGCGCCGCGGCGGCGGAAACGCTTGAGCGTGGCTTCCTCGTCGTCGATCAGGGCCACCACGATATCGCCGGTGTCGCAGCTCTCGTTGCGCTGGATCAGCGCCATGTCGCCGTCGAGAATGCCGGCATCGACCATGGAATCACCGCGGACTTCGAGCGCGTAGTGCTCGCCCGCGCCGAGCATGTCGGGCGGGACGCTGATGGTGTGGCTGCGCGTCTGCAAGGCCTCGATCGGCGTACCGGCCGCGATCCGGCCCATCACGGGAACTGCGACAGGGCGTTCGCCCTCATCGACGGGCGGGCTCGACATCGTGCGCACCTTGCCGAGATTGCCCTCGATGACGCTCGGCGTGAAGCCGCGACGGCTGCCGGCAGCCGCCTGGAGTTCAGGCAGCTTGATCACTTCGATGGCGCGGGCCCGGTTGGGCAGGCGGCGGATGAAGCCGCGCTCCTCAAGCGCGGTGATCAGGCGATGGATGCCCGACTTGGAGCGCAGGTCGAGCGCATCCTTCATCTCGTCGAAGGAGGGCGGCACGCCGCTTTCCTTCAATCGCTCGCTGATGAACCGCAGGAGCTCGTATTGTTTGCGCGTTAACATCTCGACCAAAATCCCCCTGACGATGTCGCTCGATTCCGAGACGCTGAATTCAGCAGTAAGCCGCTACATGCTCGAAACAAATCATGAACGGACCCTATATGTTCGATACATGTTCCGCAACTGCTTAATTTACCGTGAACGCGACAAAGTTCGCGGAACAGTTGCGTCGGCGCGCTCACTCCGGCAGTCGCAAGACCTCGCAAGGCGTGCCGGAAGCGGCCTTCGCTGCGAACGGCGCGCGCACGAGAAGTGCCTGTGCCGCAGCGAGATTCGCCAACAGTGAGGAATCCTGGTGGTTGACGGGAAGAGCGACGAGCGTGCCGTCGTCCCGCGTCTCCAGACGCGCACGCAGATAATCCTCGCGCTGGTCATTGGCCCCGAGGTCGCGACCGAGCACGGCGCGTTCGCGGCGATGATGAATCATTGAGCGGCCCGACAGCGCGCGAATCAGCGGCACCAGAAACAGGAAGCCGCAGACGTAGGATGACACGGGATTGCCGGGCAGGCCGATGACGCGCATCGGCCCGAGCTGCCCGTTCATCATCGGCTTGCCCGGCCGCATCGCGATCTTCCAGAACGCCATCGAGATACCTTCGTGCCGAAGCGCCTGCTGCACCAGATCGTGGTCACCGACAGACGCTCCGCCGGTCGTGATCAGGATGTCGGCGCCGGATTCGCGGGCGCGGCGGATGCCCGAGGTCGTGGCGGCAAGCGTGTCGGCGGCGACGCCGAGATCGATGGTGTCGGCACCCTCGCTGCGGGCGAGGGCGTGCAGGGCGTAGCCATTGGAATAGACGATCTGGCCGGGGCCGGGTGTCGAGCCCGGCATCACCAGCTCGTCGCCGGTTGCGAGAATCGCGACCTTAGGACGGCGATGAACGCTCAGCTGCGGATGGTTCATGCCCGCGGCGAGCGCAAGGTCCCGATCGGTGAGCCGTGCGCCCTTGCGCAGGAGCACGTCGCCCTCGCGGAAGTCGATCCCGGCGGGGCGAATGTGCCGCCCGGCGACGGCGGCTTCCTTGATCGTGATGCGCTTGCCGTCCGCGATGGTGTCCTCCTGGATCACGACCGCATCGGCGCCGGCGGGAACGACGCCGCCGGTGAAGATCCGGACGGCTTCGCCGGCACCGACCGTTCCCGCAAATGGGCGGCCGGCTGCAACCTCGCCGACCACCGTGAGCTGCGCATCAACCTTCGCAGCATCAGCCGCGCGAACGGCATAACCATCCATCGCTGACATCGCCTCGGGCGGCTGCGTCCGCCGCGCCGAGACGTCCCGCGCGAGCACGCGATGGAAGGCCTGATCCAGAGCGATCATTTCCTCAGCCAAAGGCTCCGCACCGGCGAGCACGGCGGCAAGCGCATCGGAAACCGGCATCAGTGCCACGGCGAACTCCCGCAACGAGATCAAGGACTCGGTCGGGCAAGGTTCTAGCCGAGCGGGAGGGCCGACGCAAAAAGGGCTATACTGCTGCGAAGCTTACGCTTCGGGCACTAGGGCTCATGTCCAGCATGATCCGGCAGACCGGTCCGACGGGGGCAGAACTGTGGGCAGCGTCACGCCCGCGTTATGGGATTTCCCCTTGCCGCGTTTTCCACTTCAGCGACGTCGGGCGCCTTGGGGCCCTGATCCCGGTCGGGCATCGGATCTGCCTGAGATTTCAGATCGGCCGCTTTGCTCATCAGCTTGGCAGAAAGCTCGGCGTCCGAAGTGGTCTTGGCGAATTTGACCAGCAGCGAGGCCTGCTTGGTGAGGTATGTTTTGCCCAACACGCGATATGTCCGTCCATGGAAGTCCCAGCGGACTCAAGAGTCCGGAAGGGGGCATTCCGTTCCCGGAACTCCGTACAAAAATGCACAAAGAGCTTTGGTTCCTCGTCTTCGGGCGAAATTGTTCCGGAAATTGCCGCCCGATCAGATTCCCAGCGCCTTCAGCGCGACGCCGACGTCGTGGTGTGAGGTCACATGGACCGCGGTGAGGCCGCGGGCGCGCGCGCCTTCGATGTTCTCGGCGAGGTCATCGAAGAACACGATCCGGCTCGCCGGTACGCCCATCGCGGCCACGACGTGGTCGAACGCTTCCGCATCCGGTTTGCGCAGGCCGATGCTGGAGGACAGGTACAACTCGCGGAAATGGCCGAGCAGGTCGGCATATTCCCTGGAAAAATAGTCCACATGCGGGCGGTTGGTGTTGGAGAAGGCGTAGACCGGCATCTGCCTTGCCGCGCGCGGCAGCAGCTCGCCGATGCCAGGCATCTCGCCCGCGAAAATCGCGTTCCACCCCTCGAGGAACTGGACATCCGAAATGGAGATTCCGAGCGAGGAGCGCAGCGAGGCAAAATAGTCTTCATCGCTGATCTTACCGACCTCGTGCAGGCGGTAGGCCTCGTCGCGCACATAGCGGGCGACGATGGCTTCGGGCTCGCAGCCGGCATGTCCCGCCCAGCAGGCGATCGCCTTGGAGAAATCGATGTCGAGCACGACGCGCCCGAGATCGAACAGAAGCGCATCTGCGCTGCCGGGAGAGAGCGAGGTCATTGCATCCTTTCGGGTCAGTATCGGTAGGGCTCGTGGTCGAATAGCGGGAACGCGCTGAACACGCTCGGTACATTGGTTGCGGTGGCCGGGTGCAGGCAGGACTTGTCGACCTCGGCGAAGGAGGTGGCACCGAGCAGGCCGAGGCAGCGCAGCACCTCGTCCTCCAGCAGTTCCAGCATCCGCGTTACGCCGGTCTCGCCGGCTGCGGCCAGCGCCCAGCATTGCAGCCGGCCGATGCCGACGAGGTCGGCGCCCGCCGCGATCGCCTTGACGATGTCGGTGCCGCGGCAGAAGCCGCCATCGACCATGATCTTGGCGCGGCCTTTCACGGCGTCGACGATCTCGGGCAGCACATGCATGGCGCCGCGGCCGTGATCGAGCTGGCGGCCGCCATGGTTGGAGACGTAGATCCATTCGACGCCGTGATCGAGCGCGATCAGGGCATCCTCGGCGGTGGCGATGCCCTTGAGGATCAGGGGGATCTTGAATTTGTCCTTGATCATCTTCACGGTCCGCCACTCCAGCCCCTTCTGGTAGTCGCCGCCGGTGGCGCGCAGACGGCTCTCGCGAACATAGCGCTTGGCGATGTCGCGTTCGCGACGGCTGTAATGGGCGGTGTCGACGGTCAGGCAGAAGGCGGCATAATTGGCCTTCTGCGCCCGGCTGACGACGTCCGCGACGAACGCGTCATCGCCACGGACGTAGAGCTGGTACAGGCGCAGCGCATCGGGCGCGGCCTCCGCGGTCTTTTCCAGACCCGGCTCGGACACGGAGCTGAGCATGTGCGATGCGCCGAAAGCACCGGCGGCGCGCGCGACACTGGCTGCGCCAAGGGGATCGAAGATCTCCAGCGCGCCGACGGGGGCGAGCACCACAGGCAGTCGCATCTTGCGGCCGAACTGCTCGACCGAGCCGCTGACCTTGCGCACGTCGCGCAGCACGCGGGGGCGGAACGCGATCTCGTCCAGCGCCATGCGGTTGCGGCGCATCGTGGTCTCTGTCTCGGCCGCGCCGACGATGTAGTCCCAGGCGTTCTGGTTGAGATTGGAACGCGCCTTCCGGATGAATTCGTGCAGGTTCTGGAACGGCTCGTTGCTGGCGCCGAGTTCGACGTTCCGTTCCGGCCGGAGTGCTTCGTTCATTGTTATCCTCCCGAGAATTTGAAGCAATTGTGCCATCGCCTATCCCGTCCGGCGCTCCAAGACCATCCTAAAATGGCATAGCTGCGAGGCGCCGTCCGGTCGACTGATTCCCGCTGGAAACGGGGCCGATCTTGCGAACGTTGCCAAATGTTTAGGCTTAGGCGAAGGGATTTTTACCGCGTACCCGCCGGCGTGGCAGGCCGGCCTTGAAGAAACCAGAATGATATTGTGAGAACCGGGCTGGATCGCCACTTGCATGGCGGCTGCCCAGCCTCAATAGAACCGCTCAGCGAAAAGGCCACCCATTCCATGCGGAAAACCCTGCTCTTCCCCCTGGGCGCGCTCACCGGAGCGTGCCTGACCCTCCTCGTATCAGGTCCGCAGGGCGGACCATGGGCGGCTCGGGCGGCGGCAGGCGCGGATGATGCATATTCCCAGCTCAACCTGTTCGGGGAAGTTTTCGAGCGGGTGAAGGCGAGCTACGTCGAGAAACCCGACAATGCCAAGCTGATCGAAGGCGCCATCACGGGCATGGTGACCTCACTCGATCCGCATTCCCGCTACATGAACGACAAGGCCTGGACCGAGATGCAGGAGACGACCTCCGGCGAGTTCGGCGGCCTCGGCATCGAGGTCACGATGGAAGAGGGCCTGGTCAAGGTCGTTTCCCCGATCGACGACACGCCGGCGTCCAAGGCCGGCATCATGTCCGGCGACCTCATCAGCAAGATCGACGGCGAAAACGTGCAGGGCATGACGCTCGAGCAGGCCGTCAACAAGATGAAGGGGCCGGTCGACACCAAGACCAAGCTGACCATCGTGCGCAAGGGCGCCGATGCTCCGCTCGATGTCGCGATCACGCGCGAGATCATCCATGTCCGCCCGGTCCGCTTCCACGTGGAGAACGGGGACATCGGCTACATCCGTGTCACCTCGTTCAACGAGCAGACCACCGACGGCCTGAAGAAGGCGATCGCCTCGATCTCCAAGGACGTCCCGCAAGACAAGCTCATTGGCTATGTGATGGATCTGCGCAACAACCCGGGCGGCCTGCTCGACCAGGCCGTGTCGGTATCGAGCGCGTTCCTGCAGCGCGGCGAGGTCGTCTCGACCCGCGGACGCAATCCGGAAGAAACCCAGCGCTTCACTGCGCATGGCGGCGACCTCACCAAGGGCAAGCCGCTTGTTATTCTGGTCAATGGCGGCTCGGCTTCGGCGTCGGAAATCGTGGCGGGCGCGCTGCATGATCACAAGCGTGCTACGATCATCGGCACGCGCTCGTTCGGCAAGGGCTCGGTGCAGACCATCATTCCGCTCGGCACCGGCAATGGCGCGCTGGCATTGACCACGGCGCGCTACTACACGCCGTCTGGCCGCTCGATCCAGGCTCAGGGCATCGCCCCCGATATCGAGATCCTCCAGGACGTCCCGGCCGAGCTGAAGGGTCGCGTCGACACGATCGCCGAATCGCAGATGCGCGGCCATCTGCAGGCCGCCGACGGCACCGAGCAGACGGGCTCCCAGTCCTATGTCCCGCCGGAAGAGAAGGACGACAAGGCGCTGCACGCGGCCTATGACTTCCTGCACGGCGTCACGGTGAATGCGGCTGCCGCGAAACCGGCGCCGAAGACGACGGTGCCGAACTAGAGCGAGAAGCCGACGGATACAGCGCCCGGGTGCGGATGAACCGCTCCCGGGCGAATTCGTCTTGGGCGCTGTCGTCAAGTCCGGGCAACTCAACGTCTCGGCCGCAGGCTTGACCAGTGTCGCTGCGTCGGGCTTCCGCCGTAGCGACAACGAGGACACACTGTTTCCCCGTTGCGTTGCCTGGGAGATGTGATCCGCGTCTTGCGCGCGGCGGGATCACCGTCCGATCGTCATTGCTCCTTCTTCGGGCCCATGTGATGCGGGACCTCGGTCTTTGGTCCGCCGCCGTAATGGTGGCTGCCGCCAGACCCGGTGGTCGGTCCGCCATCGCTGTCCTTCTTGCCCATGTGGTGCAGGACCTCGGTCTTCGGCCCGCCCGTGTAGTGGTGGCCGTTCTTCTCATCGGTGGTGCTCGTCTGCGCCATGGCGGGCAGCGCGACGAACGACATGATCGCTGCAGCAGCGATCAGCTTGCGGTGGCTCATTCTGGTTTCTCCTGTTTGATCTTGTCGAGTTGGTGTCATCAAGTCCCGATGGCTTGACTGAGAGGCAACCAAACCCGGAGTGAGAACGTCGAAGTTGAGCAAGATCAATCGTCGACGTGCACGCTTGCGAGCGCCGACGCGTGGATCGTCGAATTGCAGCGGGCGACGCAAAGCATCGATCTTCTTACAGAAAAAATTTTGCATCGATTGCGTGAATTCGATGGCTTCTTGTCATGCCGTCGACTACCTGCGGCGCTGTCGAGAGACTTCGCCGGGGGATGACGCCGTCGATCGAAATGACTCGAGGACGACAGACGATTCAATTCATTACATGCCTGCGCGACAAAAAGATTTGGCCGGCGCGTCGTTCGAGTTTGATGTCTGTCAAAGGAGCATCAACGACGCGACCTAGCGTGCCGGCGCGAATGAGTGGCGGAAGCATCGCGAAGCGATAGCGATCCGCAGCGCATCGCGCAGAAATGGGAATACACTGTTGATTGACGATACGATCCAGGTGCCCGGTCGGCCCTTGCGAGTTGCGTTTCTCTTGCATCGTCGGCTCTGGGAGACGATCACGATCAGATCCGTGCTGGCCAGGCCCCGACGCGACGTTCGGCTGGATCTGTTTCGCGGCCTGGCAAACTGGCTGATCTTCCTGGGACACGTTCCGGATTCGGCGCTCGTCTGGTTTACGACACGGAATTACGGCTTCAGCGATGGCGCCGATCTGTTCGTGCTGATCTCCGGCTACACGGCGACGTTCGTGTTCGGGTCGATGATGATGGAGCGTGGCTTCGTTATCGGAGCAACCCGGCTGCTGCGGCGGGTATGGCAGCTCTATGTCGCCCACCTGCTGCTGTTCTTCGTCTATCTCACCGCCGTGCACTATCTCGCGCACAGCTTCGATGACCTTCACCTGATGGATCAGTTCAACGTCGCGCCGTTGATGACCTTTCCCGTCGAAACGCTGTCCGAGGGGCTGATCCTCAAGTTCAAGCCGCTCAATCTCGACGTCCTGCCGCTCTATATCGTTTTGATGGCAGCGTTTCCGGCCGTGCTCTGGCTCATGCTGCGATGGCGCAACGCGGTGATGATCGGTTCGCTGGGCCTCTATCTGGCCGCCCGCCATTACGGCTGGAATTGGCCGTCCTATCCGGCGGGAGTCTGGTATTTCAATCCGTTCGCCTGGCAGCTGCTCTTCGTATTCGGCGCCTGGCTCGCATTGGGAGGCGCCGCGGCAAGCCGGTGGCTATTGTCGTCCCGCACGCTGCTCGTCGCTAGCTGCGGCTTCCTGCTCTTTGCGTTTGCGATGACGCTGGCCGAACGTATCCCCTCGCTGCGGGATTACGTTCCGGAGGGGCTCACCGCCATCTTCATTCCGAACGACAAGACCAATCTTGGCCCGTATCGCGTGATCCATCTGGCGAGCCTCGTGCTCATCGTCGTCTCGCTCGTTCCAAGCGATTGGCCCGGCCTGAAGTCGCCCTTCCTCCAACCGCTGATCCGATGCGGCCAGCAATCGCTGTCCGCGTTCTGCGTTGGCCTCTTCCTGTCGTTCGTCGCGCATTTCGTGATCGAGAGCGGGGCGGAGGGAATATGGGCGCAGCTCGTGGTCGGCGCTGCGGGGCTCTGGGTCATGACGATCGTCGCCTATTACCGGACGTGGTCGAAGGATGTCGACAGAAGCCCTTCGTCCGGCCGGGAGGCGGGCGAATGATAACCGCTGAAAGTCTGCACGCACCAACGCGTAAGAGTCGCGGGCACTTCGCGTCTATATGGCCTGACCCGCACATCGCTGTCTCATCGCCGACGTCGGCGAGCAGATAACCAGCCGAATCGAACCTGGAGAACGACCATGAATCGTCCGAGAAATCTTGTCGTGAGCGCCGCCGCCTTGGCTGTCTTCGTGCTGGGGCCGATTGGGCCGTCGTCCGCAATCGCCGCAGCTGATCTGAACCGGATCGCGATGATGGATGACGACAAGATGTCAAAGACTCCCGACCCGTCGCTATCCGGCAGCAACACCAATATGGGCCAACCGGCAGGCCAGCCGCAGAACATGGGTGGCGGCCGGATGAACGACGACAAGATGAAGATGCCGCCACAGGGCCAGATGCGGGACTGTCAGGGCGCTGGCTGCGAGGACAAATCCAGCACGATGCCGATGATGCCGATGATGGAAAATATGATGCGCGGCCAGATGAGTTCGTCCGGCAGCGGCAGTGCGATCAGTGGCCCGGCTGACGTGACCGAGCGGCTCGAAGGGCGGATCGCATTTCTGAAGGCGGAGCTGCAGATCAGCGACGGGCAGGCTGCCGACTGGAATAACGTTGCAGATGCCTTGCGTGCGAGCCGGCGGCATTTGCTGGAAGCGCGCAAGATGCTTGCAACGGACGAGGGGCTTGGTAGCGCCGACCGTCTGGAGCACTACGAGCGGCACTTGTCCGAGCGTCTGGACGCAATCAAATCGGCGCGTCTCGCCTTCACGCGTCTCTATGCGTCGTTGAACCAAAGCCAGAAACAGACCGCAGACACGATCCTGCTGCCCCTGCTCGCGTCATTCTGAACACCGCGGCGAGGGCAGGATCATGTTCGGTGGGCCGCTTCGATGTCGATCCGGCGTGGCTGCGCTCGTCGTCCTGACGAGCCAGCTCGTCGGGAATGCCGTGCTCGCCTCGGACCTGGCAGGGCAGTTCTTTCAGCGCAAGGAGCTGGCCCAGGCAGAGAGCGATCACGCGGCGCATCATCCAGCACCGTCCGGCGGCGCCGGCGATGGCGCGCCGCCGGACGGTTCAGCAGGCTTGAGCGGTCGCGATGCTGTTCGCGTTCCGACCGGCAGGGCCGCCTCCGGGATGATGGGCGGAATGGACGACATGATGGGGCGGCCGCGCAAGGAGTTTTATCCGGCGTTGATGGACATGCCGGCGCTGTCCGCCGAGCAACGCAATAATCTGGGGGCTCAGGCGCGCGAGCGGATCGGCGCGGAGGCCGATCGCCTGGCGGGAGCCGGAACGGACCTGCGGCATGCCATCGCCGGAGGCGATCTCGTTGCCGCCGATCAGGCGTCGCGGCGGCTTCGCGGGGCCCTGAACGCGGTCCAGAGTGGCGTGATCGTGCTGCGATCACTTCAGGAGGGCCAGCCACCGCAGCAGATTGCGCAGGCCTGGTTCAAGTCGCAGATGAATCTCCTGCCTCACCGAAGCGTCACGGTTGCCGATGACGGGGCTCCGGGAGTCTCCTGGTTTCACGTGTCGACCATGGCGCTGCTGGTGCTGTTCTCGCTCGCGATGCTGGCCATCTATGTCGCGCGCATGCGCCGGGCGAACGCACTGGTGGACCGGCTGACTCGCGCAGCAGTCGCTCCGGCTCCTGCCGCAGCACCTCCCGCGGCCGCGACATCAGTTAGTCAGCCGGGCAGGGCTGAACCGACACCTTCTCAGGGAAGGGATCGCGATCCTCCGCGGGTCGAAGCGAACCGCTCCTGGAAAGGCAAGCTGAGGATCTGTGCGATCTATCAGGAGACGCCGAACGTCAAGACCTTCCGTCTGCAAGCGCCGGGCGGCGGCGCGATCCCATTTGCGTTCCTGCCCGGGCAGTTCCTGACCTACGCCATCGAGATCGACGGAAAGACCATCAGGCGCTCCTATACGATCGCGTCGTCCGCTGCCCAGACTGCCTACGTCGAGACCACGATCAAGCGCGAAGATGGCGGGCTTCTTTCCGACTACATGCATGACCACGTGAAGGAGGGTGACCTCCTTGAGGTCGCAGGCCCTTTCGGCGCCTTTACGTTCACGGGCACGGAAGCCGACAGCGTTGTCCTGATCGGAGGCGGCGTCGGCATCACGCCGCTGATGGCGGCGATCCGGTACCTCTCTGACATCGCGTGGCCGGGCCAGATCTATCTCGTCTATGGCGCGCAGACGACCGAGCAGTTCATCTTCCGGGACGAGCTGGAACATCTCCAGCGCAGGATGAACAATTTGCACGTTGCGGCCACCATGCTGCGGGCCGCGGGCACGTCGTGGATGGGAAACGAAGGGCAGATCACAGCTGATTTCCTGACGCAGGCCGTGCCCGAACTGGTCAAACGGCGTGTTCACCTGTGTGGTCCACCCGGAATGATGGACGCGCTCAGGAAGACGCTGATCGGACTCGGCCTGCCACGCGAGCAGATCAAGACGGAGGCTTTTGGGCCCGCCCGCGGAGCCGTTCCGCCCCCCGGCAAGGCCGTCGTCGAAGCGCCGCCGCCGGAAGGTGAGGCGCGTCATCAATTGGCCGCGGCGATCGGGCCCGCGACGGCCACCATTCGTTTTGCGAGATCGGACAAGGTGGCGGCGCTGCCCCCCGACAA
This sequence comes from Bradyrhizobium sp. BR 10261, assembly GCF_019455395.1. Lineage (NCBI taxonomy): Bacteria > Pseudomonadati > Pseudomonadota > Alphaproteobacteria > Hyphomicrobiales > Nitrobacteraceae > Bradyrhizobium > Bradyrhizobium sp. BR 10261. Next base: position 64,933 of record NZ_JACOFQ010000031.1, on the reverse strand, counting down.
GAGTGTCCTTGAAGTGGCCGAGAGCGCCGGCGTGTCGATTGATTATTCGTGCAGGGCCGGGGTCTGTGGTGTCTGCAAGACGCACCTGCTGCAAGGTAACGTCACGATGGAGGTCCAGGACGCCTTGACCGCCGATGACAAGGCGAACGGCCTCATCCTGGCCTGCCAGGCGAAATCGGTCGGAGATCTGGTCGTCGAGGCCTGACAAGATGAACCGCAGAGAGCGTCTGATCGCGGATATCGTTCTGGCGGCCCTGTTGCTGTTGGTGCCGGCTTTCCTGCTTCACTCTGACGGCAGGTTCGCTGGAAGCCTCGCGGGCTTTGTCCTCGGGGCCGGTGCGGCCGTGCTGATGGTTCTCCTTCTTGTCTATCCGATGACGAAATACAGCCTGGGTCTGAAGACGCTGGTCACGCGATGCGTGTCGATGCCAACGCTCCTGGCATTTCACGCCTATGCCGGAATCGTCGCGGCGTTCTTCGCGCTTCTGCATACCGGACACAAATTCCAGAGCCCGCTTGGGATCGCCCTGGTGACCAGCATGCTGATCGTCGTCGTCACCGGATTTGTCGGGCGCTACTACCTGCCGCAAACGGCAACGGAGCTTCGCCGGCAGCAGTCGGATCTGGCGACCTTGAGGTCGGCCTATGAGCACACTGCTGCGGCTCTGTCGTCGCCCGATCGGATGGCGCATGAGGAGGCCGCCATGCCTGCGCCGGCACTCCGAAACGTGCCGTTGCTGCAACTCGTCGATAGTATTTCCGACTTCGAAGCAGCGATCGGATCGAGCGAAACGGTCAAGAAGATCTTCATGCCGTGGATCGGGCTGCACGTCGTGACCGCGATCGTGATGTATGCGCTGCTCGCGGTGCATGTGGCAGCCGAGGTCTATTACGGGCTGCGGTGGCTGGCGTGACGATCAGGGGCGCGCTCTACGTCGTGGTCGCGACGCTGGCCCTCGCAAGCGCGGCCGTTACGTCGATTGCTCTGTATCGGGGCAGCTCCGAAGTCGTCCCGGGCTGGACAAGCTTCGTGATGCCCGGGCCGCTCTCGGGGAAGCACGCATTTCTGTCCGACAGATGCGAGAGCTGCCACACGCCGACCAAGGGCGTTGATGCTGCGGCCTGCATCGCCTGTCATGCGCCTTCTGCGGGCGATCTCGGCAAGCAGTCGACGGCGTTTCATGCTGCGGCGGGCGGTCAGTGTTCCGGCTGCCATCGTGAGCACATTGGCGGGCCGCGGCCGATCAGGATGGACCACGCTTCACTGCTGCAAGTTGCGATGCCTCTCGCAGGCGGGAACTTGTTTGACAGGACGGCCGATCGCTTGGCGGAGGACTTGAAGGAGTTTCTCGGACTGCCAAAGTCCGAGAGGCGGGAAAAGGCAGAGCTCGATTGCGCCAACTGCCACAGCAACCGGCAACCGCACCGGGAGCTGTTTGGACGGCAATGCTCGAATTGCCATGGTCTCGCGTTTTGGACAATCGTCGGTTTCCTGCATCCTTCGCCAACGTCGAAGGACTGCGCCCAATGTCATCAGGCGCCGCCGAGCCACTACATGGGTCACTTCGTCATGATGGATCGGGTGATCGCCGGACAGGAGCATGCATCGGTCGATCAATGCTTTCTGTGTCATCGGACCGACTCGTTCAACGACATCAAAAGTGTCGGCTGGATGAAGCATCACTGACCGGGGGCGTGCGACGCAGATGGGTGCTCTATATTACGGGAGCCGACGAAAAAATCAGGACGTTCGTTTTCGCACGGTATCCGGCGGCCGATAGGCCGCGCCGGACCCCAAATTCCCGCACCGTGCAATTCGTCTATCGCAGCTCTCGCATTGTCTAATTTGTGCGTGCTGTTTTCTATTGGCCGTCACTGCAACCGGGGCTATATGTTCCTCGGTCGTGATAGCAGGTGCGGAAATGATTGGCTTGCGAAAGCCAAGGCGAAGATGGTGGGGATGGCTTGTCGCCATCGCTTACCTGTTCGCATCGATGACGCCGTCTCTTGCGATTTCGATCCCCCTCGACTCAGTGATGCAGGATGAGTACCAGGTCGATCAGCCTGCGGATTCGTACGCGCATGACGACGCGGTCGGATCGTCGGTTCATTCGCATGACGTTGCGATGGCTGGGGATTGTGATGACGACCAGGATCGACCTTGCGACCGGCATACGACCTGCTGCGGCTCGGTCCTCTGCTTCACCGCCGTGTCGCCTCATGCGCCCGAGATTGGGGAGTTCGTCGTGCCGCGCTCGCGTTGCGAAGCCCAGCCTGACGTGATCGGCGACGAAGGCACGTTCCGTCGCCACTATCGGCCTCCCATCACCTGAAATAGCTCCCGACGACCAGGCTGACTCGCTCCAGATTGGAGCGCGGGTCGACACATCGGCAATGGGCGCGATGCCCAGGCGGATGACGGCGACGCGCGCCAAGGCCTCGCGCAGCGAGCGACATGATCGGCCCTGGTCGGCGCCCGCGCGCGCTGCGCGTTGAGCAGAAGAATGCCCGCATCGCGATCGTCGGCTCAGGGGCAATCCCGTGTGCGCCGCTGTAGCGGCGAGCCCCTCGCGACCTGTGCTCGGGCGGCTGCCGCATTTGCGAACAGAGCGTGTCCGATTTGACGCGTTCGCGCTCAATCCAAGCGATCTACCGAACGTCATGCAAGGACTGTGGTCATGAAATCGCCGAACGAGAGCCGACCGGCGCGGAGAGCCGGCTCCTTGGAAGCGCAGGAGAGCGTTGTTCGGACTGCTCTCGTTAGCAGTTACGATCGCCTTCGCAGCTATCTACAGCGACGATTTGGCGGGAGGGCGGAAGCGGAGGAAGTGCTCCAGGCGTTCATGTTGCGCGCACTGGAGCGGTCGGGCGACATTCGTGATGCGGACTCGGTTCGAGGTTGGTTGAGCAGGGTCCTGGCAACGACCATCGCCGACTTTCACCGTCAGAGATCGAAGAGCAGGACGCGGGAGATGCCGTTTCCGCACGAGCTCAACGACCGTCTTGCAGCCGACCAGGATGCCGCGGCGAATACCGTGGTCTGCGAGTGTCTTCATACCCATCTGACCCTGCTGAAGCCCGAGCACGCCGAAGTCATCAGGAGGATAGATCTTGCCGGTGAACCGCGGGAGCTGGTTGCCGCCGATCTGGGCGTGACCGTGAACAATCTGACCGTTCGTCTTCACCGCGCGCGAAATGTCCTGAGGGAGCGTCTCGAGCAGACCTGCGTTGTATGTCTTGAGGAGAGCTTCTGGGAATGCCGCTGCGCCGGCAGCCGAACTCCGCCCTAGCCAGCCTCGAGGCGGCGCCCCTCGCGGTCGTCGCGCTGGGCGAGCCGGCTGCGATGGAGCGCGAACAATTCCACGACCTTGTCGGCCGGCTTTGCGGCGCTGAACAGATAGCCCTGCATCTCGGTACAGCCGAGCGTGCGCAGCAGCCGCTGCTGTTCCTCGGTCTCGACACCTTCGGCCGTGGTTGCCATGCGGCGGGCGCTGGCGAGATTGACCACCGCCTGCACGATGCTGGCGGAGCCGTCGGGACCGGCGACGTCGTTGACGAAGCAACGATCGATCTTGATCTTGTCGAACGGGAAGCGGTGCAAATAGCTCAGCGAGGAGTAGCCGGTGCCGAAATCGTCGAGCGCAATGCGCACGCCAATGGCGCGGAGCTGGTGGAGGATCGCCAGCGCGGTGTCGTCGTCGCGGATCAGCACGGCCTCGGTGATCTCGAGCTCGAGCCGGCTGGCCGGCAGGCTGGAGGCGGCCAGCGCTGCCATGATCTTCATCGCCAGCGTGCCGCTCTTGAACTGAACCGGCGAGACGTTGACCGCAAGGCGAATGTCGTCGGGCCAGGTGGCTGCCTCACGGCAGGCGGTCGACAGCACCCATTCGCCGATCTCGTTGATCAGCCCGGTATCCTCGGCGATCGGGATGAACTCGGCCGGCGAAACCATGCCGCGCTCGGGGTGGCGCCAGCGCACCAGCGCTTCGCAGCCGGTGATGCGATCGTCCTTCAGGCTGACGCAGGGTTGGTAATAGACCTCGAGGCCGCCTTCGCACCCGCCTTGGGCGATGGCGTGGCGCAGGTCGATCTCCAGCAGGCGCCGCTCGCGCACCCTGGCGTCCATCTCCGGCACGAAGAAGCGATAGGTGTGACGCCCGGCAGATTTGGCGGCGTACATCGCCATATCGGCGTTCTTCAGGATCTGGTCGAGCGCGTTGCCGTGTCGCGGCGCCAGCGCGATGCCGATGCTGGCGTCGGTGGTGAGGTGATGGCCCATGCAATCGAACGGCGTGCGGATCGCGGCGAAGATCCGGGCAATGAGCTCGTTGACCTGGTCCTGCGAGGTCACCGCGCCCTGCACGATCGCGAACTCGTCGCCACCGAGCCGGGCAACGAAATCGTTTGGCCCGGCGCAGCGACGCAGGCTCTCCGCCACGGACTTCAACAGCTCGTCGCCGACGAGATGGCCGAGCGCGTCGTTGACGCCCTTGAACTCGTCGATGTCGATGCAATGCACGGCGAGCTCTTCGTCGCGGCCGATGGCGGCCAGCTCTTGGCGCAGATGTTCGTGGAATTTGGCGCGGTTGGGCAGGTCGGTCAGTGCGTCGTAGTGGGCGAGGTGGGTGATGCGCTCCTCGCTGCGGCGCCGCTCGGTGATGTCCTCATGGGTCGCGACCCAGCCGCCGTCGGCGAGAGGCTCGTTGACGATCTGGATCGAGCGGCCGTCGCTGGTGTCGACCACCATGGAATTGCGCACGTGGATGTCGCGCAAAACGCGCGCGGTATACTGGTCGACATCGCCCGTGAACGAGCCCGTCTCCTTGCGATGCGCAATGATGTCGCGGAAACTGTAGCCGGGTCTGACGATGTCGGGCGACAAGCCGTACATCTCGATATAGCGCTGATTGCAGACCACGAGCCGCCGCTCGGCATCGAACAGCAAAAGGCCCTGGGTCATGTTGTTGACGGCGCGATCGAGACGCTGCTTCTCCAGTGTCAACCGTTCCCGGGACATGCGGTGCTGCTCCACCAGCTTGCGCACGATCGCGGTCAACACGCCCGCGATCACAAGCGCGGACGCGCCGGCGACCGAAATCAGGATTCCGATCTGTTCCCGCCAGTCGGCCAGCGCTGCCGCGCGCGTTGTCGTCGCCATCATCAGGATCGGGAAGTGGGGGAGGGTGCGCGCCGAGGCCAGCCGGTCCTCGCCGTCGATCGGACTCACGATCCGCCCGGCGAAATGGTCCTGCGTGAAGATCCTCTGCTGCTCGAACGAGCCGTTCCTGAAATTGCGTCCCATCATGTCGCTTGATTGGGGAAAGCGGGCAAGCAGGGTGCCGTCCCGATGCAGCATCGAGATCGTGGCGCTATCGCCGAGCATGAGGGTTTCGAAGAACTTCTCGAAATTAGCCGGCTCGATGCCGCGTCCGACGGCACCCATGAACTCGCCGTGTGGCCCCATGATCCTGCGCAAGATCAGGATGGTCCAGGCGCCGGAGATGCGGCTGTGAACCGGTTCGATCAGCACGTCGGGCGCCTGCGGATCGTACCGGAACGTGCGGTAATAGGCGCGGTCGGCAACGTTGACCTTCGGAGCCGGCCATGCCGTCGAGGAATTGATCACATTGCCGTCGGCGTCGATGATGTTGACGCCGCCCATGTACGGCAGCGCCTCGATCTTCGAGCGCAGCATCCGGTGCACGTCCTCGCCGGAGAGGCGCTTGCGGAAGTCGTCCGCGGTCAGGATTCCGCTGAGGCGGACGTGGTCGACGAAATCCTTTTGGATGACCACGAAATCCTGCAATTGCTGATCGAAATGATGGGCGAGCAGCAGCACGGTGTTTTCCAGCTCGCGACTGGAGTTGCGCAGCGCGCGCTCGCGGAAATTCTGCGCCATCAGTACCGCGCCGACGGCGATCGCCGCGATCAGCAATGTGCCGCCCACCACGAGCAAGCGGATCGGTCCGCTGCGCACGAAGGCCTGGTCGAAGAGGCGGCTGCCGTATCTTGTCATCATGTCGATCGCTGCCATCCACACGTCAGGGTGAGTACTTGATCCCCATGACATCCTTCGGTTTACGGGATCGATGTGGAGGCGACGTTAGGAATCGCGGTTAACGCGACATAAACGGATGCGCACAAATGCAATCGATACGCACGGCGCCGGTATCGCACTTGCTGTCATCAGGGTCCTGAGCGGCCTGGCAGTAAGCTCAACGCCGATATGGCACCGGATCAGGCGCGGTAATGGCCCGACTTGCCGCCCAGCTTTTCGATCAGATGGATCCCCTCGATGCGCACGCCGCGCTCGACCGCCTTGATCATGTCGTAGATGGTGAGGCAGGCGACCGTCACCGCCGTTAGGGCTTCCATCTCGACGCCGGTCGGGCCAGTCACCTTGACGCTGGCGCGGACCACGCAGCCCGGCAGCTTCGCGTCGGGCTCGATGTCGACCGTGACCTTCGACAGCGCCAGCGGATGACAGAGCGGAATCAGCTCCGAGGTCCGTTTCGCGGCCATGATTCCGGCGATGCGTGCGGTGCCGAGCACATCGCCTTTCTTGGCGTTGCCTGACACGATCAGGTCGAGCGTTGCCTTCTCCATGACGACACGGCCTTCGGCAACGGCGAGCCGCTCGGTCGCGGCCTTGTCCGAGACGTCGACCATCCGCGCCTCGCCAGTGGCGCCGATATGGGTGAGGGCAGGGGCCGCCTTCTTCGAAGGCCTGGTCTTCGCAGGCTTGCGCGCCAGAACCTTGCGCACCATGTCAGCGCGCGCCCGTGGCGCTGGCCTTGGTATCGCGCGCGAGCAGCGTGCGCGTGGCGGCAGTGACGTCGGCCTGCCGCATCAGGCTCTCGCCGACCAGAAAGGTCGACATGCCCACGCGCTCGAGCCGGGCGAGGTCTGCGGGCGTGAAGATGCCGCTTTCGCCGACCATCAGCCGCCCCTCGGGGATCAGAGGCGCCAGCATCTCGCTGGTCGCCAGCGACGTCTCGAAGGTGCGCAGGTTCCGGTTATTGACGCCGATCATCGGCGAACGCAGCTTCAGTGCGCGATCGAGCTCGGCACGGTCGTGGATCTCGATCAGCACGTCCATGCCGTAGGCGATCGCGGCATCTTCGAGATCCCTGGCCGTCGCGTCATCCAGCGCGGCCATGATGATGAGGATGCAGTCGGCGCCGTGCGCCCGCGCCTCGACGACCTGATAGGTGTCGAACAGAAAATCCTTGCGCAGCACAGGCAGCGAGGTCGCTGCGCGTGCCGCCACCATGAAGTCGAGATGGCCCTGGAACGAGGGCGCATCGGTCAGCACCGACAGGCAGGCCGCACCGCCCGCTTCATAGGCCTTGGCCAGCAGGGGCGGATCGAAATCTTCGCGGATCAGCCCCTTGGAGGGCGAGGCCTTCTTCACCTCGGCGATCAGCGCGTAATCGCCATCGGCATGCTTGGCCTTGATTGCGCGCACGAAGCCGCGCGGCGCGCCTTGCGCCCTGGCCTGTGCCTCGACCGCCGAGAGCGGCTGCGCGCGCTTGGCTGCCGCGATCTCCTCGCGCTTGTAGGCCTCGATCTTGGTCAGGATATCGGACATGACGGGTTCAGCTGTTCGAGACCGCGATCAGATGTTTCAGTCGCGCATTCGCAGCGCCGCTGTCGAGCGATTTCGCACCGATCGCGACGCCTTCCTTGAGGTCCTTGGCACGGCCGGCGACGACCAGCGCCGCGGCGGCGTTGACCAGCGCGACGTCGCGATAGGGGCTCGGCTTGCCGTCGAGCACGCTTTGGAGGGCCATCGCATTGGCGTCGGCGTCGCCGCCCTTGAGCGCACCGGTCTCGCAGCGCGGCAGGCCGACGTCCTCGGGCGTCACCTCGAAATTCCTGATCTCGCCATTGTGGAGCGCCGAGACGAAGGTCGGGCCGGCGAGGGTGATCTCGTCGAGGCCGTCGGAGCCGTGCACCACCCAGGCGGATTCGGAGCCGAGATTCTTCAAGACCTGCGCCAGCGGCTGCACCCATTGCCTGGAGAATACGCCGACCATCTGCCGTTTCACGCCGGCCGGGTTGGACAGGGGACCAAGCAGGTTGAAGATCGTCCGCGTTGCGAGCTCCACCCGGGTCGGGCCGACGTTCTTCATGGCCGGATGATGGGCCGGTGCGAACATGAAGCCGATGCCGCATTCGCGCACGCAGCGGCCGACCTGCTCGGGCTTGAGGTCGATCTTGACGCCGAGCGAGGTCAGCACATCCGCCGCGCCCGAGCGCGAGGAGAGCGCGCGGTTGCCATGCTTGGCGACGGGCAGGCCGGTGCCCGAGACGATGAACGAGGCGCAGGTCGAGACATTGACCGAGCCGGAGCCGTCGCCGCCGGTGCCGACGATGTCGACGGCGTCCGCGGGCGCATCGACCGTGAGCATCTTCGAGCGCATCGCCGTGACCGCGCCGGTAATCTCATCCACGGTCTCGCCGCGCACGCGCAGGGCCATCAACAGGCCACCCATCTGCGAGGGTGTGGCCTCGCCGGACATCATGGCATCGAAGGCGGATGCGGCTTCCTCACGCGACAGGCTGGCACCGGTCGCCACTTTTCCAATGATCGATTTCAGGTCGTCCATCGCGTGCTTTCAACTCACTGGTTCGCGCCGGTCACTTGCGCGAAGGCGGCCTGATTAATGGTGGTTCCGATCTCGGTTTCAAGCTTGTTGACGTAGGAGGCGACCAGTTCGTCGGTCAGCGACTTGCCGACGCTCTCCTTCAGCTTCTTGACGGCATCGGAGGCGGTGTCGACCGCGGGATCGACGATGTCGGTGACGCGGAAGACGATGACTTCGGTGCCGCCGGTCACGGGCGCCTGCCCGACGCCGTCCTTGGCGGTGCGGAAGGCGGCCGCAACGATGTTGGCGGGCACGCCGGCCGGAGTGTCGTCGCGCTTGAAGCCGCTGGCAGTCTCGACCTTGGCGTTGACCGCTGCGGCCTCGTCGGCGAGCTTGCCGCCCTGTTCGAGCTTCTGCACCATTTCGGTCGCCTTCGCCTTCAGCTTGGTGGCGATCTGGTCCTGGCGCCAGCGCGCCTCGACCTGGTCGCGGACTTCGTCGAGATTGCGGTCGCGCGAGGGCGTGATGGCGAGCACGTCGTACCAGACGTAGCCGCCCTTGAACGAGATCGGGTCGTTGTCGACGCCGACATCGCTGTTGAAGGCCTGCGACACCACATCGAGGCCCGGGGGAATGTCGGCGACCGGCTGCCCGTTCGGCGCGCGGCCGGAGCGGTCGACGGCGTCGATGGTCACGGCCGTGAGCCCGAGCTTCTGCGCGGCGTCGGCGACGCTGGTGCCGGCACCGCGTTCGTCCTCCATCTTGTCACGAAGCTCGCCGACCTTGGCGCGCGCGCGCTCGGTCGCGATGGATCGCTTCACGTCGGCGGCAAACTTGGCGTAGTCGGCCTCGGCGCCGGGCTCGATCTTCTCGACCTTGACGATCGAGACGCCAATCGGGCCCTGGATCGGCTGGCTGATCTCGCCAACCGGAAGCGCGAAGGCGGCATTGCCGACGGCGGGTTCGAGCGAGGATTTCGTCACCAGCCCGAGGTCGACGTCGGGGGCCGTCAAGCCGCGCTCTTTGCCGAGATCTTCAAAGGACATCCCGCCGACCAGACGCTCGCGCGCGGCCTGCGCCTGGGCGGCATCAGGAAACACGATCTGCTTGATCTGGCGCTTCTCCGGTGTGGAGAGCTGGTTCTTGCGCTGATCGAACAGTTTTTTCGCGTCATCGTCGGAGACGTCGCTCCACTTGGCGATCTCCTCAGGCGAGATCATGGCGAAGACGATCTTGCGGTACTCGGGCGCGCGGAACTGGACCTTGTGATCCTCGAAATAGGCGGCGAGTGCCTCGGGCGAGGGGGGATCGATGGTGCCGGCCTGCGCCGTATCGAGCCTGACGAACTCGATCGAGCGTTGCTCGTTCTGGAAGCGCGTCGCCACTTCGAGCATGGTTTTCGGCGGCTCGAGGCCAGCACCGATCGTGCCCGTGATCTGCCGGCGCAGCGCTACCTTGCGCTGCTCGGCCACGTAGCGCTGCTCGGTGTAGCCGAAATTACGGATCAGCCCCTGGAAGCGGTTCGCATCGAACTTGCCGTCGACGCCCTTGAAGTTCGGGTCGTTCATGATGAGCTGGCGGACCTGTTCATCGGATTGGCCCAGCCCCATCTGTCGCGCGTTCTCGTCGAGAGCGGCTTCCGCAATTGTCTGCTGCAGCACCTGGCGGTCAAGGCCGAACGCGCGCGCCTGGTCCGGCGTGAGGGGCCGGCCGAACTGGCGGCCGATCTGCTGCAGGCGGTCGGTGTAGATCTGGCGGAACTCGTTCAGCGAAATCTCGGTGTGGCCGACCTTGGCCAGCGTGGACTGCCCGAAGCCGCGGAAAATGTCGGCGATGCCCCAAATGCCGAAGCTGATGATCAACACGCCCATCACGACGGCCATGATGGTCTTGCCGACCCAGTTTGATGAGGCCTTGCGCATTCCTCGAAGCATTTGGTCCAACTTGTCTTGATAAGGAGGGGAACGGGAGCGCGTCTTAATGCAGATTCCGCAAAAGCGCGTCACCAAATTGATATGCCATCATAAAGTGGCGGCTTTCCCCCCGCAACCTCGCCTCAGGCCGGCCCTCGAAGTTGCGGTTAGAGGTGTCTGGTCTCTGGAACTGCCACGGCGCCTCTGCTAGCGCTGCACAAAACTCATTCTGCTGGACATTGACATGACCGAAGCCATTCGCCCCTTGATCGCCGGCAATTGGAAAATGAACGGCCTGAAAGCCCAGGCCGCCGAATTCGACGCCATGCTCAATGGTGCGGCAGAGGTATCAGGCAAGGCCGACCTGCTGGTCTGCCCGCCGGCGACCCTGATCTCGGCCTTTGCCGAGAAGGCGCGGGGCAAGAAGGTCGCGGTGGGAGCCCAGGACTGCCATCCCAAGGCCTCCGGCGCCCATACCGGCGATATCGCGGCCGAAATGCTCGCTGACGCGGGCGCGAGCGCCGTCATCGTCGGCCATTCCGAGCGTCGCGCCGACCATGGCGAGGGCGATGCCCTTGTCAGGCAGAAGGCAGAAGCCGCCTGGCGGGCCGGACTGGTCGCCATCGTCTGCATTGGCGAGACGCAAGCCCAGCGCGATGCTGGCCAGACCCTGGACATCGTCCGCGGTCAGCTCGACGGCTCGTTGCCGGATGGCTCCACGGCCGCCAATCTGGTCGTGGCCTATGAGCCGGTCTGGGCGATCGGCACGGGCCTCACCCCCACGGCCAAGGATGTGGAGCAGATTCATGGGTTTATCCGGGAATTCCTGAGCTCAAGGTTCAAGGCGGAGGGGACGAAAATGCGGATCCTCTATGGCGGCTCGGTCAAGCCGTCGAATGCGGCTGAGCTGATGGCGGTCAAAAACGTCAACGGCGCGCTGGTCGGCGGCGCCAGCCTGAAGGCGGCCGACTTCCTTGCGATTGCGAAGGGCTGCCCCTAGCTAACCCAAAGCTTTGGTTCGGGACCGATCGGGGGTGGCAATACCCCCTCCGATCGTGTAACACCGCGCAACTTCAGGAAAACCCGCGAAGCGCGATCGGCCGCCGTCAGGCGCCGCCCGCTTGTGACGGAAGGATAGCATGCAGACCGTTGTCATCGTCATCCACCTCATGATCGTTGCCGTCATGATCGGCGCCGTGCTGCTCCAGAAGTCGGAAGGCGGCGGCCTCGGCATGGGCGGCGGTGCGGGCTTCATGTCGAGCCGTGGCACTGCGAATCTCCTGTCGCGAACCACCGCGGTCCTCGCGGCGGGCTTTTTCCTGACCAGCCTGTTCCTGTCCTGGTACGCCGGTTACAACCGCGCGCCGTCCTCGATCATCGGCCAGCCCGCGTCACAGACCCAGCCGGGCGGCGCCAACCCGATCACCGCGCCGACGTCGGGCGGTATTCTGGACACGCTGAAGAAGGCGGACGAGCAGCAGCAGGCTCCGGCGGCACCGAGCGGCCCGCAGGTGCCGCGCTCGCAATAAAGCAGGGGGGCCATGCAGGACGATGGCTAGCGTCCTGCATCAACAATCCCCATCAAGGCTCTGTCACCATTCTTCGTTTTGGCTCACCCACAGGCCCGCAGATTCTTTGGGGCTGAATACGAATCGCTTTGGCGAATCGGGTTTGAGGGATTAGAGGTTAAGTCCCATGGCGCGGTACATATTCATCACCGGCGGCGTGGTTTCTTCGCTCGGCAAGGGTCTGGCTTCAGCGGCACTCGGTGCATTGCTGCAGGCCCGGGGCTACAAGGTCCGCCTCCGCAAGCTCGACCCCTATCTCAACCTCGATCCCGGAACGATGTCGCCGTATCAGCACGGCGAAGTGTTCGTGACCGATGACGGCGCGGAGACCGATCTCGATCTCGGTCACTACGAGCGCTTCACCGGACGTCCTGCGACCAAGCAGGACAACATCACGACCGGGCGCATCTACCAGGACATCATCTCGAAGGAGCGCCGCGGCGATTATCTCGGCGCGACCATCCAGGTTGTGCCGCACGTCACGAACGCCATCAAGGAGTTCGTGCTGTCAGGTAATGACGAGTACGATTTCGTGCTGGTCGAGATCGGCGGCACGGTCGGCGACATCGAAGGCCTGCCGTTCTTCGAGGCGATCCGCCAGCTCAAGAACGAGCTGCCGCGCGATCACGCCGTCTACATCCACCTGACGCTGCTGCCGTACATCCCGAGCGCCGGCGAACTCAAGACCAAGCCGACGCAGCATTCGGTGAAGGAACTGCGCTCGATCGGCATCCAGCCGGATATCCTGCTGTGCCGAACCGATCGCGAGATACCGAAGGAAGAGCGGCGCAAGCTCGGCCTGTTCTGCAACGTGCGCGAAAGCGCCGTGATCGAGGCGCGCGACGTCGACAACATCTACGCCGTCCCTGAGGCCTATCACAACGCCGGCCTCGACGATGAAGTGCTCGCCGCCTTCGGCATCGGCTCGCGGATTCCGCCGGCGCTGCAGAGCTGGCAGAAGATCAACGAGCGCGTCCGCAACCCCGAGGGCAACGTCACCATCGCCATCGTCGGCAAGTACACCGGCATGAAGGATGCGTATAAGTCGCTGATCGAGGCGCTCTCGCATGGCGGCATCGCCAACAAGGTGAAGGTCAATCTCGACTGGATCGAGAGCGAGATCTTCGAGAAGGAGGATCCGGCGCCGTTCCTCGAGCACGTCAACGGCATCCTGGTGCCGGGCGGCTTCGGCCAGCGCGGCGCCGAAGGCAAGATCAAGGCGGCGCAGTTCGCGCGCGAGCGCGACGTGCCGTATTTCGGCATCTGCTTCGGCATGCAGATGGCCGTCATCGAAGCGGCGCGAAATCTCGTCGGCATCGAGGACGCCAACTCCACCGAATTCGGCCCGACCAAGGAGCCCTTGGTTGGCCTGATGACGGAATGGCTGCGCGGCAACGAGCTCGAGAAGCGCTCGCTGGCCGGCGATCTCGGCGGCACGATGCGCTTAGGGGCCTATCCCGCTGCGCTCAGCCGCGGCAGCCGCGTCTCGCAGGTCTATGGCGGCGCGACCGAGATTTCCGAGCGCCACCGCCATCGCTACGAGGTCAACACCGCCTACAAGGACCGCCTCGAGCAGCATGGCCTGAAATTCTCCGGCTTGTCGCCCGACGGCGTGCTGCCTGAGATCGTCGAATACGAGGATCACCCCTGGTTCATCGGCGTCCAGTTCCATCCCGAACTGAAGTCGCGGCCGTTCGAGCCGCACCCGCTGTTCGCCTCGTTCATCGAGGCGGCGGCGAAGCAGAGCCGGCTGGTGTAACCGGCTCAGCCGATTCCGTTGATCCCGGCTCGCGCGGTCGCTTACGCGGCCGCCATGTCCATCCTGCGACAGAAGCAGGATGCCTTGATCGGCACCTCCGCCCGGGCCTGGGCGAGATCGAGCCGCTGCTTGATCAGCGGCGTCTCGGCCTTGTCGCCGCGCCGCACCAGGCATTCATGCAATCCGTGAAGTGACCACAGATTGTCGGGATGCTGGCAGGCACGGCTTAGCTTTCCATCGAGGCCGAGATCGGAGCGGTACACCGCCTCGGCTTCCTCGATCCGTCCCTGCTCCAAAAGCAGTGCGCCGAGCGCGTGGCGCGGTGGCTGCATCCATCCCCAGGGCTCGTCATAGGGCAATGCGTCGCTGAGTGCGACCGATCTGCGCAACTCGGCAAAGGCCATGTCGTAGTTGCCCTTGCGGTATTCCAGCTCCCCATTCAGCATGGCTTCGGCCACACCAAGCAGGTTCACGACCTTGTTGTTGTGCACCAGCCGGCTTTCGGGCACGCGGGTCTTTGCCTGCGCGAACAGCGCCTTTTCGGTTTCGGCCTCAGTGACGTGGCCAAGCGCCGAATGAGCCACCGCCTTGGCGTAGTGGATCATGGCGGTTACCGAGCAGTACAACTCGCGATCTTCCGGCAGCTTTTGCGCGATAGTCTCATTCCATTTGCCGAAGCGCACGAGCACGTGCTGCTTCATCGTCAGGTAGCCTTCCAGGAAGTCGGCCATGGGTGGCGATTGAATGCGCAGCACCGGATCGGGTACGGTCGCAATGAGCTCCTCGGCTGCCGCAATGGCGGGAGCATATTGGCCCAGGAACATCGCGCCGTAGATGGCGAAGTGGAAATTATGGATGACATAGACCAGGTAGACACCTGGATCGTCGGAGTAAGCGAGGAACTTTCGATCCGTTGCCAGCGCCTTCTGATTGTACAGCAGGACGTCGTTGTATTGTCCGCACAGCACATCGAGATGGGTCGGCATGTGGATCAGATGTCCGCTGTCGGGCGCGATCTCGCGCAGCCGGTCGCCGGCTCGCATTGCTCGTTGCGGAAACGGCGACATCTCCATGAGATGGACGTAGAGATGCAGCAGCCCCGGGTGATCCCATGCCGCCGGCATCCTGTCGAAGGCCTGTTCGAGAACCGTCCTGCATTCCTCGGTGCCGGCCCCCGCCGTCGGTTTTCCAGAGGTCAGGTCCCACATCAGCCACGGCGTCTCGTTCATGATCGCCTCGGCAAGGATGGCCCGGACATCGAGATCGTCTGAATATGTCGCGAAGACCTTGCGCATCTCCTGCGTGAAAGCCTTGTCCCACGCCGCCATGTCCTCGATGGCCTCGCGCTGGGGATAGCGCGCAGGCAACGCACGGATCAGCGCGCGCTCGACCGGGCCGGTCTTGTCCGCATGCGCGAGAGCGTCCTGCGTC
The DNA here is from genome assembly GCF_019455395.1 of Bradyrhizobium sp. BR 10261. NCBI lineage: Bacteria > Pseudomonadati > Pseudomonadota > Alphaproteobacteria > Hyphomicrobiales > Nitrobacteraceae > Bradyrhizobium > Bradyrhizobium sp. BR 10261. Next base: position 49,671 of record NZ_JACOFQ010000031.1, on the reverse strand, counting down.
GCATCGTAGGATGCCGCGAGCGCCAGCTGACGGCCGTGCGGGTCATAGCGAACCCAGGGAAGGTTGTAATTGGGGCCAGCGGCGTAGGCGATGCCCCAGTGCGCCATCGCACAGTTTCCGTCGTACGCGAGCGCTTTGCGAAAACACTTGATCGCTTCCCCGTGGTTGAACCCGAACACCCAGTTGAGCCCTCGGTCGAACCAGAGCTGGGCCTCGGGCGACGAGGTGGTGATTTTGCGGCTGTAAGGGCCGAGATCAAAATAGGTCAATGTCTTGCCTCCTCTGATCGCGTTGGCCGCAGCGCGTCACCGGCGGCTCATCCGCAAGATCGAGCCGCGACAATACCAAGAAGAGTGCCCGAGCGCTATTGTGCCCGTGCTCGCAATGAGAGAGGCGGTTGGTCTAACAATCCGCTTCCGCTGCGACCGGTGTCGAAGCCTCCTGCGCCAGCGATCCCGCAATCAGCGTCATTTGCGGTCGCCGGGTCAGCTTGTAGACGGCGGCCGGCGGCACGTTCAGGAAGGCCCGGTCCACCAGCGTTGCGCGCAGGCCGAGACGGTCGAGGACCGGCCGCGGGATCGGGCAACTCATGCCATAGGTGAACTGGTAGAAGGCGCCGCCGGGGCGGACATAGCTGAATGCGCCGCTGAGGATCGAGACGACCTTGCGTGTCGACATGTTGAGCAGCGGCAGGCCGCTGACGACCGCGCCGACGGGCGCACCGTCATAGAGACGCTCCGTCGCCAGCCGCGCTGCATCCATCCACAGCACGCGCGCGCCGGGAAAGCGCATCTGCAACAGCTTCATGAAATCCGAGCCGTATTCGATCAGCGTGAGATCCTGCTGCCTGACGCCGCGCGTCAGCAGCTTGTAGGTGAATGCGCCGGTACCGGGACCGAGCTCGAGGATCGGGCCGGTCTTCTCGGTAATCTCGCGCGTGATGAGATCGGCCAGCGCCGCACCCGATGGTGCGATGGCGCCGACCTGGCGCGGTGAGGACATCCAGGACAGGAAGAAGGAGAGAAAATCGTTGGGCATGCGCACTCCGGCATTTCGGTTGCACCTCATGAGACCAGAGGTGATGCGAATGCACCGTTGCGCCGTTGGATTGCGACAGCATTGCGCTGCGAGCTGCGGATGCAGATTGAATCAATTCTGCCGGTGTGGGGGCAGCGTCATTCTGAAGCAGGTGCCGCCGTCCGCGCCGTCGGTGACCGTGACCTGGCCGCCATGCAGCAGCACAATCTCGCGCACCATGTTGAGACCAAGGCCGGCGCCACGGTCGAGCGGGGTGAGCCGATAGAACGGCTCGAAGATCTGCTCGCGCTGATCTTGTGGAATGCCGGCGCCTTCGTCGGTGACCTCGATGCAAGCGGGCTTGCTGACGCGAATGCCGATCGTGCCGCGGCGCGGGCCGTGCTGGATCGCATTCTGCACGAGATTGGTCAGCGCCCGTTCCAGCGCGGCTGCGTCACCAATCGTCTCGACCGGCGTTGAGGGCGCATCGAGCGCAAGCTCGTAGCCGGCGGCAATCGCCAGCGGCGCGAGGTCGGCGGCCGCGCTTTGCGCGACCGCGACGAGATCGACGCGCGCAAAGGGATGGCCGCAGCGGTCGAGCCGCTGGATGTCGAGCAATTGCTCGGCCAGCGTCGCCAGCCGCGCAGTATCCTCCAGCAGCCGGGTCTTGTCTGGACCAGAGGGCAGCGATTCCAGCCGCGTATTGAGGATCGCGATCGGCGTGCGCAACTCGTGCGCGGCGTCAGCAACGAAACGCTTGTGCCTGATATAGCCCTGGTCGAGCCGCGCCAGCGCATCGTTGACTGCGGTGACCAGCGGCACGACCTCCAGCGGAATCTGCTCCACTGATAGCCGCGCCCCCCGCTGATGAATGTCGATGCGGCGCGCCTGGTCCGCGGTTGCATCCAACCCCCGGAAGGCGCGCTGCACGATCATCGGCGTCGCGATGAAGGTCGCGGTACCCATGATCAGCAGGCCGGGCAGGGCGATGCCCAGAAACGCCAGCGAGGTCATGAACAGCGCCTTGGCGCCGGTCAGCCGTCCCTGCGTCGCGGTGATGATCTGCACATTGCCGGCATCGGTGTTGACGCGCTTCAGCCGCGCCGCCGGCTTGCGCGGATCATCCTCGAACATCTGCCAGCCGAGCCGCGCCTGGCTGACATGGTCGAGACCGCTGCCGATCGCTGCGAATTCCGCCGGCACGGCGCCTTCGGTCAGCGAATGTCCTTGCCGGTCGCGGACCAGGAACCAGAGGTCCGGCGTCTCGGAACGCAACTGTGTCAAATCGGGCGTCGACCGCAGAATCAGGCCACCAACTGCGTCGCGTGCAAGCGCGCGCTGCACGACGTCGATGACGCGGTCCTCGTCGCGCTCCGCCAGCACGAAGCCTGAGGCGCAGAGCGCACCGACGATCACGCCGACCAATGCCAGCAGCAGCGCGGCCTGGAGCGCGAGCAGGCGCCAGCTCAATCGCGAGCGCAGGCAATAGGGATCGTCGTGCCTGCTCATGTCAGCTTCTTCAGGAGATAACCGACGCCCCTGATGCCGTGGATCTCTACGCCGGCGTCGGCCTCGGCAAGCTTGCGGCGCAGCCGCGAGACATGCGTGTCCAGCGCGTTGGACTGGATCTCGTCGTCGAAATTGTAGACGGCTTCCTCCAACGCCGCGCGCAGCACCGTGCGGCCCATCCGGCGGATCAGGGCTTCCAGCACCAGCAACTCGCGGCGGGGAAGCTCGAACGGCTGGCCGTCGATGCTGGCCTCGCGATGGTTTGGGTCGAAGGCGATGCGGCCGGCGCGGATGACGTCCGGGGACAGGCCCGCGGGCCGCCGCAGCACCGCCCGCAATCGTGCCAGCAGCTCTTCGACCGCGAACGGCTTGGCGAGATAGTCGTCGGCACCGCTGTCGAGCCCGGCGATGCGGTCGGCGAGCTCGCCGCGCGCGGTCAGAACGATGATCGGCACGCCATCGGCGCGCGCCCGCAACTTTGGGATCAGCGTGAGGCCGTCGCCGTCGGGAAGCTGGCGGTCGAGCAGGACGGCGGCATGGACGTCGGCGGAAATCGCTTCTTCCGCCTCCGCAAGCGTCGGGGCGTGATCCACCACCATGTCGTAGCGTTTCAGTGCCGACGAAAGGGCGCCGGCCATCTCGACTTCATCCTCGACAAGCAAGATCCGCATGCGACAGGTACCCTAACTGAAACCGAGCCATTCTAGCGGCCCGATCATTGCGGCAGCATTGCGGGAACAGGCGCTGCGCGTTGTCCGGTCCCGTCCAGCCATGCGCGAAACGCTGCGGGGGGTGGCCGGGCAGGGCTCAAGACACCCCCATGGCCGATCGCTATAACCGCCGTACCCTTCCAGGGAGGAAACGAGAATGATCTACGAAATGCGCCAGTATCGCTGCGTGCCCGGTCGCCTGCCGGCATTGCTCAAGCGGTTCGAGACTGCCACACTGAAGATCTGGGAGAAGCACGGTATCAGGCAGGCCGGGTTCTTCACCACGCTGATCGGCGAATCCAACCAGGAGCTGACCTATTTCCTCGCCTGGGAGTCGCTGGCCGAGCGCGAGAAGAAGTGGGGCGCGTTTGTGGCTGATCCAGAATGGGCGGAAGCGCGCGCCAAGTCCGAAGCGGATGGCCAGATCGTCGCCAATATCGTCAGCCAGATTCTGGCTCCGACTGCTTTCTCTTCGGTCAAGTAGCCGTCGTTCCGGACAGGTGGCCGTGGCGCAACCCTGATATTCAAAGGTCAGGGCCGAATGGGGTTGATCCCGCCCATTCGGCCGCTATGGTCGCGCCGAAACAGGGATTTTGTGTCTTGAGCACCAGTCAATCTGCAGCGCCGGTCGTCAGCGTCGGGTCGGTCAAATTCGGCAATGATCTGCCGATCTCGATCATTGCAGGTCCCTGCCAGCTCGAAAGCCGTCAGCATGCGCTCGAGGTGGCCTCCGCGCTGAAGGAGATCGCCGCACGGCTTAAGATCGGTCTCGTCTACAAGACCTCCTTCGACAAGGCCAACCGCACCAGCGCCTCGGCCGCGCGCGGCCTCGGCCTCGCGCAGTCGCTGCCGATCTTCGCCGAGATCCGTTCCTCGCTTGGCCTGCCGGTGCTGACCGATGTGCACGATGCCGCGCAATGCGCCGAGGTGGCGCAAGCCGTCGACGTCCTGCAGATCCCGGCCTTTCTGTGCCGGCAGACCGATCTGCTGCTGGCCGCAGCCGCAACCGGCAAGGTCGTCAACGTCAAGAAGGGGCAGTTTCTTGCGCCCTGGGACATGGCGAATGTCGCTGCCAAGATCACCAGTGCTGGCAATCGCAACGTGCTCGTCACCGAACGCGGCGCCTCCTTCGGTTACAATACGCTGGTCTCTGACATGCGTTCGCTGCCGATCATGGCGCGCACCACCGGCGCGCCCGTGATCTTCGATGCCACCCATTCGGTGCAGCAGCCGGGCGGGAAGGGCGCGTCCTCCGGCGGCGAGCGCGAGTTCGTGCCGGTGCTGGCGCGCGCGGCCGTCGCCGTCGGCGTTGCCGGTCTGTTTATCGAGACGCATCCCGATCCAGACAGCGCGCCGTCGGACGGACCCAACATGGTGCCGCTGCGCGAGTTCGAAGGGCTGATCGCCAGGCTGATGGCATTCGACGCGGTGGCCAAGGGCCAAGCGCACTGATGCACGAGCCCGTGGCAAGGCCGTCGACCGACCAGAAGTTTCCGCCTGCGATCAACATCATCGCGCTCGCGAGCTTCTCCGCCGCGTTGTCGACCCGCGCGCTCGATCCGGTGCTACCGCATGTTGCCGAGGAGTTTTCGATCAGCATCACGACGGCGGCAAGCATCGCGGCCGGCTATGCGCTGATCTACGCGCTGATCCAGCCGATCGTCGGTGCGGCAGCCGATCTGTTCGGCAAGGCTCGGCTGATGACGTTGTGCCTGGCGCTGCTCGGTGCCGCCTGCATTCTGGGCGCGCTCTCGACCACCTTCTCGGGCCTGTTCGCCAGCCGCATGCTCGCCGGTATCGCCTCGGGCGGCGTGTTCCCGGTTGCGCTCGGCCTGACCGCCGACCTGGTCGCGCCGGCGAAGCGGCAGGTGGCGATCGGCCGCACGCTGGCTGGCTCGATGACGGGCAACCTGCTAGGTGCGACCGCATCGGGCATCATCGGCGACCTCGTCGGCTGGCGCGGCGTGCTGGTGATCATCGGTGCGCTCGGGCTGATCGCGGCCGTCGCGGTCGCGGCGGGTTTTCGCGGTGCCGCGCTCACGGCGCGGCCGAAGAGCGATCTGAGGACCTTGCGGCAGGGTTATCGCACCATTCTCGCCAATCCGAACGCGCGCTATTGCTATTCGGCCGTGTTCGTCGAGGGCTGCTGCGTGTTCGGCCTGTTTCCCTTCATCGCCGCGCTGCTGTTCGATCTCGGCGAGACCTCGCTGTCGATCGCGGGCATCGTCATCGCGGGCTTCGCGGTCGGCGGGCTGTTCTATACTTTCACGGTCTCGCGCTTCCTGCCGCGACTGGGTGTCAAAGGGATGATGATCGCAGGCGCGAGCCTCGTCGCGCTTCAGCTCGCAGCGCTCGCCCTTGGCCCCGGCTGGAAGGTCCAGTTCGCCATCATGCTGCTGATGGGCTGGGGCTTCTACATGATCCATGGCTGCCTGCAGGTGTTCGCCAGCGAGCTGTCGGTCGAGGCGCGGGCAACAGCGATGTCGCTGCACTCGTTTTGTTTCTTCATGGGCCAGACCGTCGGTCCGCTCGCCTACGGGTTCGGCCTGGCGCATGCCGGCAAGGCGCCGACCCTGGCCGCAAGCGCCGTGCTCATGGTGCTGCTGGGCCTTGCCTGCGCCGCGCTGCTGAGGCCGCGGGCGCCGTCCGACGCGCGAGCCTGATCCAGGGCCGCGACCGGCGTGCCGAAGGCGGAGGCCGATCTGTCGAGTCGGTCGACCTCGCTTAATAGGCGAGGGTGGACGGCTTCGTCACCAGGGTGCGTAAAAGCGATTGGACCGGCGGCGAGGATCGGATCATATTCGCCGGGGCATCAATTGCGAGGGCATGCGGGGCGCGCAACAAGGAGCCGCAATGTACGCCAATCTTCTCTTGAGCACCGATGGCTCGGACGTCGCCACAAAAGGCCTCGAGCATGGAATTGCGTTGGCGAAAGCGTTGAATGCCAAAGCGACGATCATCACCGTGACCGAACCGCTGCCAATCGATTACGGCGGAGGATTTGACTCGGGATGGGTGCCTTCGCAGGAAGAGGCCGACAATTTTGACGCGGCCTGCAGGGAACGCGCCGGCAGGGTACTCGATCGGGCACGAGCCATAGCCGAGCAGCGCGGGATGTCGGTCGAACTCCTGCACGTTCCGAATTCGCACCCGGCCACGGCGATCGTCGAAACTGCAAGATCCAGACGCTGCGATTTGATCGTCATGGCCTCTCATGGGCACCGCGGCCTCAGGAAGCTGTTTTTGGGAAGTCAGACCTCCGAGGTCCTCGGGAACGGAAGCGTGCCGGTCCTGGTCGTGCCGCCGGACGTAACGGCGTGACTATGTCGCGCCTGAAGTCATCGTCAGGGCTCTCCCACTAGCCCCGGCCGCGATACGGCGCGACACCCTGCTCGGGCACCCACAGGCCCTTCGGCACGCGGCCGGTCTGCCAGAACACGTCGATCGGAATGCCGCCGCGCGGATACCAATAGCCGCCGATGCGCAGCCATTTCGGCTTGATCTCGCGCGCGATGCGCTTGCCGATCATCACGGTGCAATCCTCGTGGAAGGCGCCGTGATTGCGGAAGCTGGCGACGTAAAGCTTGAGCGATTTCGACTCCAGCAGCCACTGGCCGGGCGCGTAGTCGATCATCAGATGGGCGAAATCGGGCTGTCCCGTGACCGGGCAGAGCGAGGTGAATTCCGGCACGGTGAAACGGACCAGGTAATCGGTCCCTCCTTGCGGATTGGGCACGCGATCGAGCTGAGCTTTCTCAGGCGCATCCGGCCATTCCACCGCGCGACCGAGTTGCAGGCTGGGTGAGGTGTTCGATTTGCTGGGTTTTTTCGACATGCGGCCCTCATAGCCAATCATTCGGCGGCCGTCACCCGGCCTTTTCCGCCTCGATGCATTGCGGTAGAAGCAGCCGCGAACTGCCCCCTTTGTTCCCGGAAAAGAGGCCCTCATGACCGCCATCATCGACATCATCGGACGCGAAATCCTCGATAGCCGCGGCAATCCCACCGTCGAGGTCGACGTTGTGCTGGAGGATGGCGCGCTTGGCCGCGCCGCGGTGCCATCAGGCGCCTCCACCGGCGCCCATGAGGCGGTCGAACTGCGCGACGGCGACAAGGCCCGCTATCTCGGCAAGGGCGTTACCAAGGCGGTCGGCGCCGTCAACGGCGAGATCTTCGAGGCGCTGAGCGGCCTCGATGTCGAGCAGCAGGCCCAGATCGACCAGATCATGATCGATCTCGACGGCACGCCGAACAAGAGCCGGCTGGGCGCCAACGCCATCCTCGGCGTCTCGCTCGCCTGTGCCAAGGCCGCGGCGAATTCGCTCGACATGCCGCTCTATCGTTACGTCGGCGGCACCTCGGCGCGGTTGCTGCCGGTGCCGATGATGAACATCATCAATGGCGGCGTGCACGCTGACAACCCGATCGACTTCCAGGAATTCATGATCCTGCCGGTCGGTGCGTCTTCCTTTGCCGAAGGCCTGCGCTACGGCGCGGAAGTGTTCCACACGCTGAAGTCGGAGTTGAAGAAGGCCGGCCACAACACCAATGTCGGCGACGAGGGCGGCTTCGCCCCGAACCTGCCGTCGGCCGACGCCGCGCTGGAGTTCGTGATGAACGCGATCGGCAAGGCCGGCTTCAAGGCAGGGGCCGACATCGTCCTCGGGCTCGACTGCGCCTCGACCGAGTTCTTCAAGGACGGCAAGTACGTCTATGAAGGCGAGGGCAAGACCCGTTCGGTCTCCGAGCAGGCCAAATATCTCGCCGACCTGGTCGGACGCTATCCGATCGTCACCATCGAGGACGGCATGTCGGAAGACGACATGGACGGCTGGAAGGAGCTCACCGACCTCGTCGGCAGGAAGTGCCAGCTGGTCGGCGACGATCTCTTCGTCACCAATGTCAAGCGCCTTGCCGAGGGCATCAAGGCCGGCCGCGCCAATTCCATCCTGATCAAGGTCAACCAGATCGGCACGCTGACCGAGACGCTTGCTGCCGTCGAGATGGCGCACAAGGCCGGCTACACCTCTGTCATGTCGCACCGCTCCGGCGAGACCGAGGATTCCACCATCGCCGACCTCGCGGTCGCCACCAATTGCGGTCAGATCAAGACCGGCTCCCTTGCGCGTTCCGATCGCACCGCCAAATACAACCAGCTGCTACGCATCGAGCAGCAGCTCGGCAAGCAGGCGCTGTACGGTGGCAAGGCGGCGCTGAAGGCGCTGGCATAAGCCGGCGTCACCGCGGGAAAGAGCGAAACGAGGACAGGGGAGATCGACATGAGCGACGGCAAGACCGGACTGCAACTGCGTTCGCTGATCAAGAACAGCGGTGAGCTGGAGATCTCGCTTCTGCAGGTGCCGACCCCCGAGCCCGCGGACGACGAGGTCGTCGTCCGCATCGAGGCGGCGCCGATCAACCCGTCCGACCTCGGCCTGCTCGTTGGCGCTGCCGACATGAGCACGGCCAAGGCGTCCGGCACGAAAGAAGCGCCCATCATCACCGCGAAGGTGCCTGACGGAGCGATGCGCGCGATGGGGGCGCGGATCGATCAGTCGCTGCCTGTCGGCAATGAGGGCGCCGGCGTCGTCATCAAGACCGGCTCGTCGGAGGCCGCGAAGGCGCTGATGGGCAAGACCGTCGCGATGATTGGCGGGGCCATGTATGCGCAGTATCGCACCTTGAAGGCGAGAGACTGCCAGGTGCTGCCTGAGGGCACCAGTGCGGCGGAGGGCGCCTCCTGGTTCGTCAACCCGCTCACCGCGCTCGGCATGACCGAGACGATGCGGCGCGAGGGCCACAAGGCGCTGGTGCACACCGCGGCCGCCTCCAATCTCGGGCAGATGCTGAACAAGATCTGCATCAAGGACGGCATTCCGCTGGTCAACATCGTGCGCAGCAAGGAGCAGGCGGAGATCCTGCGCAAGATCGGCGCCAAATATGTGGTCGATTCCAGCGTGCCGAGCTTCCTCGACGACCTCACCAATGCACTGGTTGAGACCGGCGCCACCATCGCCTTCGATGCCATCGGCGGCGGCAGGCTTGCCGGCGACATTCTCAACTGCATGGAAATCGCAATCAACAAGACCGCGAAGGAATACAGCCGCTACGGCTCCAGCGTGCACAAGCAGGTCTATGTCTACGGCGGGCTCGACGTTCGTCCGATCGAACTGCCGCGCGGCTTCGGCATGGCCTGGGGCGTCGGCGGCTGGCTGCTCACCCCGTTCCTGCAGAAGATCGGACCTGCCGATGTGGGACGGCTGCGCCAGCGCGTCGTGAGTGAATTGAAGACGACCTTTGCCAGCCACTACACCAAGGTGGTGTCGCTGCAGGAGACGCTCGATCCCGCCAACATCGCGGTCTACGCCAAACGTGCCACCGGCGAAAAATTCCTCATCAACCCAAATAAGTAATCGCGATTTGGGACGGCAGATCACCATCTGATCTCATTTTGCAGATTTGCACGAAAGATCGGGCCGCCGCTTGGCGGCCCGGTTGTTTTCGGCGACCGTCTGCTTCTAGGAAACCCAGCGTTTCCAAACCAGCGCGGTCCATGCACTTGCATCCTTTGCTCCGGATCGCTTAAGTGCCGGCGGCACTTCCCCTTCAAGGTTTCAAAGACAAGCCAAGGATAATCTGATGGCCTACAATATCGTCGTGATCGCCGGCAGCCTGCGCAAGGACAGCTTCTCGCTCAAGATCGCCAACGCGCTCGCCAAGCTCGCACCTAGCTCCCTCAAGCTCGAGGTGATCACCCCCGCGGGCATTTCGTTCTTCAACCAGGACCTCGAAGGCGCGCCGCCGGCCGACTGGCTGGCCTTCCGCGAGAAGCTGCAGAAGTCCGACGGTGTCATCTTCGTCACGCCGGAATATAACCGCGCCATCCCGGGCGTGCTGAAGAACGCCATCGACGTCGCCTCGCGCCCCTATGGCAAGAGCTCGTTCAACGGCAAGCCGGTCGGCATCATCTCGAACTCGCCGGGCCCGCTGGGCGGCGTCAGCGCCGCCAAGACGTTGCAGAACATCCTGCCGGGCATCGCCGGCCCGATCATGCAGCAGCCCGAGACCTATCTGAACGGGGTCGGCGACGCCTTCGATGCCGAGGGCAACCTGACCAAGGACTCGCTGAAGGGCGTGCTCCAGGCTTACCTCGACGCGTTTGCCGCGCACGTCGCCAAGCATCACGGGTAAGCCGCTCACTTCGTCATTCCAGGGCGATGCGAAGCATCGAGCCCGGGATCCATTTCCCGACGGAGGTTGTGGCCTGATGGATTCCGGGTTCGCGCGGCGCGCGCCCCGGAATGCCAACGACCGGGACCGGGCGTCAATACTCCCTTAACCAAGCTGGCCCATCTTGCCATCATGGTCTCCCGCGCCCGCCTCAAATCGATCCTGACCGGCCTTGCCCTCTATGCGATGGCGGCGGCCATCGTCGGCTATTTCGGCGTCAACGCCTATACCGGCAAATACGGCCTCAACGCGCGCCAGGAGCTCGACCAGGAGATCATCGCGCTGACCAGCGAGCTGGCCCAGCTCAAGCGCGAGCGTGCCCGCAGCGAGCAGCGCGTGTCGCTGCTGCGCACCGAGAAGATCGACCCTGACATGCTGGACGAGCGGGCCCGGTTCCAGCTCGACTATGTCAATCCGCACGACCTGGTTCGCATGATCCCGCAGAACTAGTGCTTTCCAGTATCCGAAACTGACGGCGAAAGCCGCCGCCGACTATTCCGAAGGTCGTAGGACCGCCGCCTTGACGCCGCCGGGGCGAGAGAGGCATTGCTTGTCCGCGCGCGATGCCGCCGCGGATTGACGGAGATCAATCGGGCTCGCGAGGCGCCGCCTAGACTGCTTTCCGGAGGAAACGGTGATGGATGGGTCAATGCCCCGGCATCACGCGGCTCGTGTCGAAGCCGCCATTGCATCAGGCCAGGCGGCTCGGTCCGCACTCGTGGCCTCGTGGCGCCGTTCGTCCCGTTTGCATCATCTCGACCCTTCCGGCCGCAGCGCGCCGCTGCGGCTGAGTGACGTCGAGCTGAGACAGGCGCGCGAGCGCATCGCGCCGCTGCTCGCCGCCGCGCAAGGCGCCATGGACCGGCTCTATCAGGCAGTTGGCGCGGCCGGCTGTTGCGTGCTGCTTGCCGATGGCGACGGTGTACCGGTCGACCGCCGTGGCACGCCGGCGGATGATGCAACATTCCAATCCTGGGGCCTGTGGACCGGCGCGCTCTGGAGCGAGGAGCACGAGGGCACCAATGGTATCGGCACCTGTGTCGTCGAGCAGCGGCCGCTGACGATCGATCGCGACCAGCACTTCTTCACCCGCAACACGCTGCTCAGCTGCACCGCCGTTCCGATCTACGATCACGAGGCGGCCTTTGCCGGCGTGCTCGACGTCTCCTCCTGCCGTGCCGACCGCACCGACGCGTTCTCCAGCCTGATCGCGCTGGCCGCGGCCGAGGCGGCGAGGCGCATCGAGGCTGATTTGTTTCGCCGCGCCTTCGCCCATGCCCGCATCGTGCTGACACAAGGACCGGACGGCCAGTCGATCGGACTCGTCGCTGTCGATGCGGACGATCTCGTGATCGGCGCGACCCGCACCGCCCGGGCCGGACTCGGGATCGTGCCGGGCAGGGCGCTGCGGCCGGTTCCCGCGGCAGACCTGCTCGGCGGCGAGCCCGCACAGGATCATCTCGCCGGCGGCCAGCGCGCGGTGCTGCAGCGGGCGCTGCTCCGCGCCGGCGGCAACGTGTCGGCCGCCGCCAAGGCCCTCGGCGTCAGCCGCGCCACGCTGCACCGGAAGCTGAAGCGGTTCGAGCTGAAGCACTGAGGCCGCTGCTTCCTCATTGGTCATTGCGAGGAGCCCTTGCGACGAAGCAATCCAGTGTCCCCAAGCAGGGATTCTGGATTGCTTCGCTGCGCTCGCAATGACGACGTGGAAGCAGAGCGTATCACCCACGACTGTCGCAGTTCTGCGACAGGTCCGCTCCACCTTCGCATCCACCCGGGCTGACAGAAAGCACCTCCCGCGAGATCGTTGGCGCAAGTCGTGAACACACGACGATTGGCGCAAACATCAACATCGGGAGTGATCAATGAACAAGGTTGAATTCCTCGGCGTCACCCAAAGCCCGTTCGCCGAACGCTACGACAATTTCATCGGCGGCAAGTTCGTGGCGCCGATCTCGGGCAAATATTTCGACAACGCCTCGCCGGTGACCGGCAAGATCGTCTGCAAGATCGCGCGCTCCGACGCACAGGACGTCGAAGCCGCCCTCGATGCGGCCCATGCCGCCAAGGCAGCCTGGGGACGCACCAGCGTCGCCGAGCGCGCTGCGATCCTCAACAAGATCGCCGATCGCATGGAGGAGAATCTCGAGCGCCTCGCGATCGCCGAGACCTGGGATAACGGCAAGCCGATCCGCGAGACCCGGGCCGCCGACCTGCCGCTCGCCATCGATCATTTCCGCTATTTCGCCGGCGTCGTCCGCGCCCAGGAAGGCTCGATCGGCGAGATCGACCACGACACGATCGCCTATCATTTCCACGAGCCGCTCGGTGTCGTCGGCCAGATCATCCCCTGGAACTTCCCCCTCCTGATGGCGTGCTGGAAGCTCGCGCCGGCGCTTGCCGCCGGCAATTGCGTGGTGCTCAAGCCCGCCGAGCAGACCCCGGCCTCGATTATCGTGTGGGCCGAGATCATCGGCGATCTCCTGCCGCCGGGCGTGCTCAACATCGTCAACGGCTTTGGCCTGGAGGCCGGCAAGCCGCTCGCCTCCAGCCCGCGGATCGCAAAAATCGCCTTCACCGGCGAGACCACGACCGGCCGGCTGATCATGCAATATGCCAGCCAGAACCTGATTCCCGTGACGCTGGAGCTCGGCGGCAAATCGCCGAACATCTTCTTCAAGGACGTCACCGCCGAAGACGACGATTTCTTCGACAAGGCGATCGAAGGCTTTGTCATGTTCGCGCTGAACCAGGGCGAGGTCTGCACCTGTCCGAGCCGGGCGCTGGTCCACGCCGATATCTACGATCGCTTCATGGAGCGGGCGCTGAAGCGCGTCGCCGCCATCAAGCAGGGCGATCCGCGTGCGGCCGACACCATGATCGGCGCGCAAGCCTCCAGCGAGCAGCTCGCAAAGATCCTGTCCTATATCGACATTGGCAAAGAGGAGGGCGCGAAGGTGCTGGCCGGCGGCGGACGCGCCGAGCTCGGCGGCGACCTCTCGGGCGGCTTCTACGTCCAGCCGACGGTGTTCGAAGGCCACAACAAGATGAGGATCTTCCAGGAGGAGATTTTTGGCCCCGTGGTCTCGGTCACGACCTTCAAGTCCGACGACGAAGCGCTCGCGATCGCCAACGACACGCTCTATGGCCTCGGGGCCGGCGTCTGGAGCCGCGACGCCAACCGCTGCTACCGCTTCGGCCGGGCGATCCAGGCCGGCCGGGTCTGGACCAATTGCTACCATGCCTATCCCGCCCATGCCGCCTTCGGTGGCTACAAGCAGTCGGGCGTCGGTCGCGAGACCCACAAGATGATGCTCGATCACTATCAGCAGACCAAGAACCTCCTGGTCAGCTACAGCCCGAAGAAGCTCGGCTTCTTCTGATCGACAGGTCTGATTGAGAAGGCACAGGCGGCGTTGGAAGGGCGCCGCCTGTGCACATCCGTGACCGCCCGACCCGCCGTCATCCGTCTGTCAGATTATTGAGACAAGACGACAGCCGATCGCGACGACGCGATGCGAGGCACAGAGGGAGGCGCGGCCATGACGAACAATCTCTTGCGGCGGAAGATGCATGTCAGAGCGATGCTGCTCGGCGCGGCCTTGGCGTTGCTGGTGCCGTCGATGGCGGTGGCCCAGTCTGCGCCATCGGGTGCCAAGCCGTTTCTGACCGTCGACGGAAAGGCGCCGCTGATCCTCGGACATCGCGGCGTGCCGGGGCTGGTGCCCGAAGAGACCGAGGCCTCCTACGAGCTCGCGGCCGCGCTCGGAACCGACGCGCTCGAAGAGGATCTGCACCTCACCAAGGACTGCGTCCTGGTCGCGCGTCACAACCCCTGGCTGGCCGACAACACCAATGTGGCCGACGTGGCGAAGACCAACACAGCGGTCGCAGCCCGCAAGCGCACAGTATCAGGTGTGCGCGTCAAGGCGCCGGCCGCCGCCGGCACGCCGGCCGACTATCTCACGGATCTCACCGATCCCTCCGATCCCAAATCGGTGCTGAAGTCATTGATCGTCGACGGTGAGGATCACACCAATGATTGGTCGCTCACCGACTTCACCATGGCCGAGCTGAAGCAGTGGATCCGCGGCACCACCTACGATGCGGCCAATGAGCGGCCGAAGATCTTCAACGGCAAATTCCCCGTCATCAGCTTCCAGGACATCCTCGATATCGCCAAGGCCAAGAGCAAGGAGACGGGGCGTCCCATCCTGGTCTATCCGGAAACCAAGAATCCGACCTGGAACAATGCCCAGGCAATCGCAAACGGCTGCGGCGCGCCGGGCAGCCGTCCGTTGGAAGATGCCCTGATCAAGATCATCAACGACAACGGCCTCAACACCAAGGACGCGCCCATCCTGGTTCAGAGCTTCGAGCCCGGCAGCCTGAAATATATGCGTAACCATGGCCTTCAGACCCGGCAGGTGCAGCTCATCGACGGCAACGGCATCGACTTCAAGACCGGCAAGGTGCTGCTCGACAACATCACCAATTCACGTCCGTTCGACTGGACGGTGGCGGGCGATGCACGCTTGTATGATGCGATGCTGACGCCTGAGGGCCTCGCCGAGATCAAGACCTATGCCGAAGGCATCGGTCCGTGGAAGCCCTATATCGTTCCGCTTAAGGTCGCCTTGTGGAAGGACACCAATGCCGACGGCACGCCCTACAAGGGATCGACACCGGCAGCTTCGACCCAGGAGGCGACCGGCCTGATTGCCGATGCGCACAAGCTCGGCCTGTTCGTCCACGTCTTCACGTTCCGTAACGAGAAGAAATATCTTGCAGCCGACTATCACGCCGATCCGGCCAAGGAATATCTCAAATTTTTCCGGCTTGGCGTCGATGGCGTCTTCACCGACTTCACGCACACTGGCGTTGCCGCCCGCGCTGCGTATTTGCGCGAGCTGGGCTGGTAGGTCCGGCGGTTCGAATCGGACACGCCGCGGGGCTCGGCACCCGAGATATGCGTGTCCGATGTCGTCGCCGCGCTTGTGTGCAGAGCTCTCGCAGGCGCGGAGCTAATGTTGCCTGATCCAGCGCCAAAAGTTTTGCAAAATTTCGGCCACGCTGCAGTGCGGCATAATGAAAGTCGTCCTATGCCGCTGCGGTGCTTTCACACCCGATTGAGTTAGGTTAGAGAGGACCTAGATTTCTCTGACCCGGAATTCCCATGGCCGCACCCAAGAAAGCCGCCGCAAGCGCTGAGCACGATAAAACCAACGGCGGTTCGCCCCCGGAATTCACCAGGGAGCAGGAGCTGAAGGCGCTCCGCGACATGCTCCTGATCCGGCGGTTCGAGGAAAAGGCCGGCCAGCTCTACGGCATGGGTGCGATCGGCGGCTTCTGCCATCTCTATATCGGCCAGGAAGCCGTGGTAGTTGGTATGCAGATGGCCCTGAAAGAGGGCGATCAGGTCATCACCGGCTATCGCGACCACGGCCATATGCTTGCCACCGGCATGGAGGCCAATGGGGTGATGGCCGAGCTTACGGGACGCCGCGGCGGCTATTCCAAGGGCAAGGGCGGCTCCATGCACATGTTCAGCAAGGAGAAGCACTTCTATGGCGGCCACGGCATCGTCGGTGCGCAGGTTTCGCTCGGCACCGGTCTTGCCTTCGCCAACAATTACCGCAGCAACGGCAATGTCAGCGTCACCTATTTCGGCGACGGTGCGGCCAACCAAGGCCAGGTCTATGAGAGCTTCAACATGGCGGAGCTCTGGAAATTGCCGGTGATCTACGTCATCGAGAACAACCGCTACGCCATGGGCACTTCGGTCTCGCGCGCCTCGGCGCAGCAGGACTTTTCCAAGCGCGGCGTGTCCTTCAACATCCCCGGCAAGCAGGTCGACGGCATGGACGTCCGCGCCGTCAAGGCCGCGGGCGAGGAGGCGGCGGCCTGGTGCCGCGCCGGCAAGGGCCCCTACATCCTTGAGATGCAGACCTACCGCTATCGCGGCCACTCGATGTCCGACCCGGCGAAATACCGCACGCGCGAGGAGGTCGAGAAGGTCCGTCACGACCAGGATCCGATCGAGCAGGTGCGTAACCGCCTGTTGGCGGCCAAGGTCAGCGAGGCCGATCTCAAGGCGATCGATGCCGAGGTGCGGGACATCGTCAACGCCTCCGCCGACTTTGCCCAGCATGATCCCGAGCCGGATGCCGCCGAGCTCTGGACCGACGTTTACCGCTAAGGGCGCGCAAGCTTTCTTTGGAGTCGATATGCCAATTCAAGTGCTGATGCCCGCGTTGTCGCCCACGATGGAAAAGGGCAACCTCGCCAAATGGCTGAAAAAAGAGGGCGAGACGATCAAGTCCGGCGACGTCATCGCCGAGATCGAGACCGACAAGGCCACCATGGAGGTCGAGGCGACCGATGAGGGCACGCTCGGCAAGATCCTGATTCCCGAGGGGACAGCCGACGTTGCCGTGAACACGCCGATCGCGACCATTCTCGCCGATGGCGAGAGCGCCGCCGATCTGGCGAAGGCGCCTGCACCGGCGGCGAAGGCCGCGGAGTCCGCGCCGCCCGCCGCTGCCAAGGCCGAAGCACCCGCGCCGAAGGCTGCTCCAGCGCCACAGGCTGTCGCCGAACCCGATCCGGAAGTGCCCGCCGGCACCGAGATGATCACACAGACCATCCGCGAAGCGCTGCGCGACGCCATGGCTGAAGAGATGCGCCGCGATCCTGATGTCTTCGTGATGGGCGAAGAGGTCGCCGAATATCAGGGCGCCTACAAGGTCACGCAGGGCCTGCTGCAGGAGTTCGGCGCGCGGCGCGTGATCGACACCCCGATCACCGAGCACGGTTTTGCCGGCGTCGGCGTCGGCGCTGCCATGACCGGGTTGAAGCCGGTCGTCGAGTTCATGACCTTCAACTTCGCCATGCAGGCGATCGACCAGATCATCAACTCCGCGGCCAAGACGCTCTACATGTCGGGCGGCCAGATGGGCTGCTCGATCGTGTTCCGCGGCCCCAACGGCGCCGCCGCGCGCGTCGCCGCCCAGCACAGCCAGGATTATTCGGCCTGGTACTCGAACGTTCCGGGTCTCAAGGTCATCGCGCCGTACTCGGCCGCCGACTACAAGGGCCTGCTCAAGGCTGCGATCCGCGATCCCAATCCGGTGATCTTCCTCGAGAACGAGGTGCTCTACGGTCACACCGGCGAAGTGCCGAAGCTCGACGACTTCATCGTGCCGATCGGCAAGGCGCGCATCGTGCGTGCGGGCTCGCACGTCAGCATCATCTCCTGGTCGAACGGCATGACCTATGCGCTGAAGGCCGCCGACGAACTCGCCAAGGAGGGCATCGAGGCCGAGGTGATCGACCTGCGCACGCTGCGTCCGATGGACACCGAGACCATCATCAACTCGGTGAAGAAAACGGGGCGTGCCGTGACGGTGGAAGAGGGCTGGGCCCAGAGCGGCGTCGGCGCCGAGATCGCCGCGCGCATCATGGAGAACGCCTTCGACTATCTCGACGCGCCGGTCGCGCGCGTTGCCGGCAAGGACGTGCCGATGCCCTACGCCGCGAACCTGGAGAAGCTCGCGCTGCCTTCGGCGGCTGAGGTCGTCGAGGCCGCCAAAGCTGTCTGCTACAGGTAGACCATGGCGGGCCCGAAGGAGCAGCCACTGCCGCCCGACGTCATGACCCGCGACGACGCGGTCGAGATCCTGCGCGTGTTCGTGCTGGATGGCGGGCTGTCGATGGCGTTCCAGCGCGCCTTCGAGGAGCCCGACATGTGGGGCCTGCTGCTGGTCGATCTCGCCCGCCACGCCGCGCGCGCTTATGCGCGCGAGAGCGAATATACCGAGGAGGACGCGCTGAACCGGATCCTCGACATGTTCCAGGCCGAGATCGAGCGTCCGACCGACACTGGCACGACGACGCCGCGGGGAAAGGGACACTGACCGTGACGATCGAATCCTATCATTACGATTTCATGCTGGAGGCGATCCGCGAAGCGGAGGCCTCGATCGCACAGGGCGGTCTGCCGATCGGTGCCGTGCTGACGCGCGACAACAAGATTATCGCCCGCGGCCACAACAACCGCGTGCAGGAGAACAATCCGATCCTGCACGGCGAGATGAGCTGCCTGCGCGAGGCCGGCGCGATCTCGTTCCACGACACGGTCATGTACACCACGCTGTCGCCATGCTCGATGTGTGCGGGCGCGCTCGGTCTGTTCAAGGTCAAGCTTGTGGTGATCGGGGAATCCGTCACCTTCGAGGGCTCCAAGGACATTCTCGACAAGTTCGGGATTCCCTGGATCGACCTGGCCGACGACCGCTCCATCACCATGATGAAGAATTGGCGCTCCATCCCTGCCAATGAACGCCTCTGGCAAGGCGACATCGGCAACTAAACCTGGTCTGTTCGTCTTCACTTTCGGAGGCGACGTTTTGAGAAGTTCTTCGTGAGGTCAGCATGCCCATCAACATCCTGATGCCAGCTCTTTCGCCGACGATGGAGAAGGGCAACCTCGCCAAGTGGCTGAAGAAGGAAGGCGACAAGGTCAAGTCAGGCGACGTCATCGCCGAGATCGAGACCGACAAGGCGACGATGGAGGTCGAAGCCATCGACGAGGGCACGATCGCCAAGATCCTGGTGCCCGAGGGCACCCAGGATGTGCCGGTCAACGACGTGATCGCGGTGCTCGCCGGCGAAGGCGAGGACGTGAAGGCCGCGGGCGCTGCAAAGCCGAGCGCGTCGGCCGCCCCGCCCAAGGCGGCCGAGGCTCCCGCTGCTGCACCGGCACCCGCGCCCGCCGCGCCCAAGGCTCCACCGGCTCCCGCCGCAGCACCGGCGCCGCAGGCTGCCGCACCGGCTGCGCAGGGCAATGGCCATGCCGGGCGCGTGTTCTCATCGCCGCTGGCGCGGCGTCTCGCCAAGGAAGCCGGCATCGATGTCTCGATGGTCACGGGCACCGGCCCGCACGGCCGCGTGGTCGCGCGCGACGTCGAGCAGGCCAAATCAGGCAAGGGCCTCAAGGCGCCCGCTGCGGCTCCGTCCGCCGGGACGCCGTCGATCGCACCGACCATGTCGGACAAGCAGATCCTGTCGCTGTTCGAGCCGGGCTCCTACGACATCGTCCCGCATGACGGCATGCGCCGCACCATCGCGCAGCGCCTGACTGCGTCGATCCAGAACGTCCCGCACTTCTATCTCACCATCGACTGCGATATCGGCAAGCTGCTCGCCGCGCGCGAGGAGATCAACGCCGCGGCTCCGAAGGACAAGGAGAAGAAACCTCTCTACAAGATCTCGGTCAACGACTTCGTCATCAAGGCGATGGCGGTGGCACTGCAGAAGATCCCGAACTGCAACGTCAGCTGGACCGAGTCAGGCATGGTCAAGCACCATCATTCCGACGTCGGCGTTGCCGTGGCGATGCCGGGCGGCCTGATCACGCCGATCATCCGCAAGGCCGAGACCAAGACGCTTTCGACCATCTCCAACGAGATGAAGGATTTTGCCGCGCGCGCGCGGTCCCGTAAATTGAAACCCGAGGAGTACCAGGGCGGCACCACGGCCGTCTCCAACCTCGGCATGTTCGGCATCAAGGACTTCACGGCGGTGATCAACCCGCCGCATGCCACGATCCTTGCGGTGGGCACCAGCGAGGAGCGGCCGGTGGTGCGGAGCGGCAAGATCGAGATCGCAACCATGATGAGCGTGACGCTGTCCTGCGATCACCGCGCCATTGACGGCGCGCTCGGCGCCGAGCTGATCGGCGCCTTCAAGCAGCTGATCGAAAATCCCGTCATGATGATGGTCTAGCGCGCGGAGCGTGGCGATGCCGAACTCGCACGCATTTGCGGCGGCAGGTGGTGCAGCGCTCGGCGTGGCCTGGCTGATCGCGCTGCAGCTGACGCTGAGCTACCGGACGACCGAGGAGTTCGGCGTAGTGGCGAGCGCGATTGCGGTCGCTATCGTGCTGGCTGTCGCGGCGTTCGCCCTCGTGCTGCAGAAGTCGGGACGCGAACGCGACATGACGCTGGCCGCGCTGGTGCTCGCGGTAGCGACGCTATT
Source organism: Bradyrhizobium sp. BR 10261 (assembly GCF_019455395.1). Taxonomy (NCBI): domain Bacteria; kingdom Pseudomonadati; phylum Pseudomonadota; class Alphaproteobacteria; order Hyphomicrobiales; family Nitrobacteraceae; genus Bradyrhizobium; species Bradyrhizobium sp. BR 10261. Next base: position 29,170 of record NZ_JACOFQ010000031.1, on the reverse strand, counting down.
GTTTTCCGGCTGGTCGATGTGGATGAATGCTGTCGATGCGCGCTCGACCAATCCGTTTCCGAGCGACCATCGCGATGCGCAGATCGTACTGGAATTCCTGTTGCCGGGCCTTATCGGCTTGATGGTGGTCTGGCGCATGCTGGTGCGCTCGCACCGGATTGCGACTGGTCGCGATCCGCGCACATGCTGGCCGTGGATCACGATGAGTTTGGGGCTGGCGCTCGTGTTCAATCCCGCCGGCATCGAGCTGGTCGGCTCGGCGGTCGCGCCCTCCGGCAGCGACTGGCTGGCCGGTCTGTGGCGCATCATCGTCGGGGTCGCGGCCGCCGTGCTTGCTGTCCTCGGCATCATCGAATACGCGCTGCGTGCGCGTCGTTTACGTTTACCGGTTCAGGCGGAGGTTTGAGTGGCCGACACGTCTTTCGACATCATCATCATCGGCTCCGGTCCCGGCGGCTATGTCACCGCGATCCGCGCCGCCCAGCTCGGCTTCAAGACGGCGATCGTCGAGAAGTCCTATCTCGGCGGCATCTGTCTGAACTGGGGCTGCATCCCGACCAAAGCGCTGCTTCGTTCGGCCGAGATCTATCACTATATGCAGCACGCCAAGGACTATGGCCTGTCCGCCGAGAAGGTCTCGTTCGATCCAAAGGCCGTGGTGCAGCGCTCGCGCGGCGTCTCCAAGCGGCTGAACGACGGTGTCGGCTTCCTGATGAAGAAGAACAAGGTCAGCGTGATCTGGGGCGCCGCCTCGATCGACGCGCCCGGCAAGATCACCGTGAAGAAGTCCGACGTCGAGGGTCCCAAGGGTTCGCTGGGCGAGGGCACCTATCAGGCCAAGCACATCATTGTCGCGACCGGCGCGCGGCCGCGCGTGCTGCCGGGCCTCGAGCCCGACAAGAAGCTGGTCTGGACCTATTTCGAGGCGATGGTGCCGGAGCGGATGCCGAAGTCGCTGCTGGTGGTCGGCTCCGGCGCGATCGGCATCGAGTTCGCCTCGTTCTTCCACACCATGGGTTCTGACGTCACCGTCGTCGAGGTGCTGCCGCAGATCCTCCCCGTCGAGGACGCGGAGATCGCGGGCCTTGCGCGCAAGCGGCTGGAGAAACAGGGCATCAAGATCATGTCCTCCACCAAGGTGACGAAGCTCGAGAAGAAAGCCGACAGCGTTGTCGCCACCATCGATGACGGCAAGGGCAAGCCCATCACATCGGAGTTCGAGCGCGTGATCTCGGCGGTCGGCGTCGTCGGCAATATCGAGAATCTCGGCCTCGAAAAGCTCGGCGTGAAGACCGAGCGCGGCTGTATCGTCATCGACGGCTACGGCAAGACCAACGTCCCAGGCATCTACGCCATCGGCGACGTCGCGGGCCCCCCGATGCTCGCCCACAAGGCCGAGCATGAGGGCGTGATCTGCATCGAGGCGATCAAGGGCCTGCATCCGCATCCCATGGACAAGAACATGATCCCGGGCTGCACCTATTGCCATCCGCAGGTCGCGTCCGTCGGTCTGACCGAAGCCAAGGCCAAGGAGAGCGGCCGCGAGATCCGCGTCGGCCGTTTCCCCTTCGTCGGCAACGGCAAGGCGATCGCGCTCGGCGAAGACCAGGGCCTGGTCAAGGTGATCTTCGACAAGAAGACCGGCCAGCTCCTGGGGGCCCACATGGTCGGCGCCGAGGTCACCGAATTGATCCAGGGCTATGTCGTCGCCATGAACCTGGAGACGACGGAAGAAGAGCTGATGCACACGGTGTTCCCGCATCCGACCCTGTCGGAGATGATGAAGGAAGCCGTGCTGGATGCTTATGGACGGGTGTTGAATATTTAGCCGCGGGCGAGGACGGCACCATCCCCGTCCCGTCATCCTGAGGTGCGAGGTCAGCGGTGCAAAGCACCGTTGGCCGAGCCTCGAAGGATGAACGGCCGAGATGTAGCAGCCGGGCTCGTCGCCCTTCGAGGCTCTCCACACGGCGCGTTGCGCCGCATGAAGAGCACCTCAGGGTGACGGGTCTGATAGCGAAACATGAGAACAAGAAGAGGGATTGACCCCATGCACGACAACGACAACCTCACCATCGAGCGCCCGACCTTCGTCACGCATCTCGAATGCGCCATGGAAGGCGATCATTACGCCGCCGATCAGGTCCACAATCTCTCCAAGGCCGGCAAGCCGCTGCTGGTGCGCTACGACCTTGCCGGCGTGAAGAAGGCGCTGACGAAAGACGCGCTAGCCCAACGTCCCGGCGACATGTGGCGCTACCGCGAGCTGCTTCCCGTGCGCAAATGCCAGGACATCGTCTCGCTCGGCGAGGTCACGACGCCGCTGATCCGGCTGCCGAAGCTCGGCAAGAAGCTCGGCGGCGGCGAAATCATCGTCAAGGACGAAGGGCGCCTGCCAACCGGCTCGTTCAAGGCGCGCGGCCTGGTCATGGCGGTGTCGATGGGCAAGGCGCTCGGCATCAAGCACATGGCGATGCCGACCAACGGCAATGCCGGCGCGGCGCTCGCGGCTTACGCGACGTCCTGCGGCATCAAGACCACGATCTTCTGCCCGGCCGATACGCCCGAGGTGAATGTCAGCGAGATCGAGCTGCAGGGCGCCACCGTCTACCGCGTCAACGGCTATATCGACGATTGCGGCAAGATCGTCGGCGAGGGCAAGGCGAAAGTCGGCTGGTTCGACACCTCCACCTTGAAGGAGCCGTACCGCATTGAAGGCAAGAAGACGATGGGCCTGGAGCTCGCCGAGCAGCTCGGCTGGGACGTGCCCGACGTGATCTTCTATCCGACGGGCGGCGGCACCGGCCTGATCGGCATGTGGAAGGCGTTCGACGAGCTGGAGAAGATCGGCTTCATTGGTTCAAAGCGCCCGCGCATGGTCGCGGTGCAGGCCTCCGGCTGCGCGCCGATGGTGCGGGCCTATGAGGCCGGCACCGAGCACGCCACGCGCTGGGAGGACGCCCACACCATCGCTTCAGGCATTCGCGTGCCGCAGGCGATCGGCGATTTTCTGATTCTGCGCGCCGTGCGCGAGAGCAAGGGTTTTGCCATTGCGGTCGACGACGACAAGATCTCGTCGGCGCTGAACGAGGTCGCGCGCGAGGAGGGGCTCTTGCTCTGCCCAGAGGGCGCTGCAACCTACGCCGCCTACAAGGAGAGCCTTGCCGACGGCCGCGTTTCGAAGGGCGACCGCGTCATGCTGTTCAACTGCGCCACCGGCCTGAAATATCCGCTGCCGCCGGTCACCCGCACGCTCGATCGCCACAAGCCGATCGACTATTCGCAGTTCTGAGGCGTCATTTCGTCTCTTCACGAACGATCGCTCTTCCCGTACGCGGGAAGAGACTGAAACAAGAACGATATCGTCGAGGAGACCACAATGAACAAGGCCGTCTGGGCCGGGCTGATCGGTATTCTCGCTCTCGCCGGCCTCGCGCGCGCCGACGAATATCCCTCGCATCCGATCACCATCATCGTTCCCTTTGCAGCCGGCGGCCCGTCTGATGCGATGGCGCGGGTGCTCGCCGAGCGGATGCGCCAATCGCTCGGCCAGGCGCTGGTGGTCGAGAACGTCACCGGCGCCGGCGGCTCGATCGGCGTGGGGCGCGCCGTGCATTCGCCGCCTGACGGCTACACCATCTCCTTCGGCCATCTCGGCACCCACGTCGCAAACGGTGCCGTCTACAAGCTCAACTACGACCTCGTCGCCGATCTCGAACCGGTGGTGCTCTTGCCGAGCAACCCGATGATCGTGGTCAGCAAGAACGCCGTGCCCGCGAAATCGCTGAAGGAGCTGCTGGACTGGCTGAAGGCGCGGCCGACGCCGCCGACCGCCGGGACGGCCGGCGCCGGCTCGGGCAGTCACATCGCCGGCGTCTATTTCGAAAGCGTCTCCGGTATCAAGCTGCAATACGTGCCGTATCGCGGCACCGCGCCGGCGTTGAACGATCTGATCGCCGGCCAGATCGACATCATCGTCGACCAGACCTCCAATTCCATCAATCAGGTCCGCGCCGGTACCATCCGCGCCTACGCCGTCACCGACGACAAGCGCCTCGCCTCGGCGCCCGACATCCCGACCGCGGATGAAGCGGGCCTGAAAGGCTTCAACATGACGCTGTGGTCCGGCATGTGGGTGCCGAAGGGCACGCCGAAGGAGATCGTCGCCAAGCTCAATGCCGCCGCCGTTGACGCGTTGAACGATCCCGCCGTGAAGAAGCAGCTTGAAAGCCAGGGCCTCGAGATGACGCCCAAGGATCAGCTCACCCCGGAGGCACTCGGCATCAGGCAGAAGGCCGAGATCGCGAAATGGTGGCCGATCATCAAGGCGGCGAAGATCTCGGTGGAGTGAGGCGGAACGTCACTCCGTGACGTCGTCACCTGCTGCCAACGCCCACTGCAGGCATTTCATCAGGTCGGCGGGGACGAACGGCTTGCGGAGACAACAGATTGCTCCGGCTTCGAGCGCCCGGATGTGAAGGCTCTCATCCGGGAAACCTGTGATCAAGATGAACGGGGTGGCCGAACCCTGCGCGCGCATCTGCGTCAACAAATCGATTCCGGTCTGGGACGGCATATGCATGTCGGCGACGATGCAGGAGGTGCGCTTGGAATCGCTCGAGCTCAAGAATTCTTGGGCCGAGGCGAATGTGTGGACCATATACCCGCGCGACCGCAAGAGATTGTTGATCGCCTCCCGCACGTAGGGGTCATCATCAAGTACCGAAATGACCGAAGCCGCTGACAAGACGTCCGCTCCTCGCCCGGGATTACGCTTGCCGTCGCGACGGCCCAATCTAAACACGCAGGGTGGACCTGCCACTCGCCATTGCAAACTCATACTTAGGTTTGTACGTCGGGCCGGCCGGGCCGAATGCCGAGCGCCTCACTCATTCTCACGAGGTCGGCCAGGGACTTCGCCCCCATTTTGCGCATGATCTGGCCGCGATAGATCTTCACGGTAATTTCGGCCAATCCGAGTTGGGCGGCCACTTGCTTGTTCATCAGGCCGGACGTCACCAGAGCCAATACGTCCCGCTCGCGCGAGGTGAGTGACTCGAAGCGTGATCTGACGTTCGAGACCGTCTTGTTGAGATCGCGCCGCTTGCGGTCTCGCTCGATCGCGGCCTGGACTGCGTCCAGGATATCCTGGTCGCGGACCGGCTTGGTCAGGAAATCGATCGCGCCGCCTTTCATGGCCCGTACGGTCATGGGAATGTCAGCGTGACCGGTGATGAAGATGATCGGCGTGTGGATGTTGGCCTTGGCCAGATCGGACTGCAGCTCAAGGCCGCTGACTCCGGGCAGGCGGATGTCAAGCACCAGGCAACTCGGCACCTGCGGTGGCTTGGCCTGGAGGAGCTGCGGCGCCGAGCCAAACGCTTCGACCTTGAGGCCAACCGATTCGAAGAGGTTGGTGAGCGCACGGCGCATGGAGGCGTCGTCGTCGACGACGTAGACAATCGGCTGATCACCGTTCTCATGGGGCGGCGAAGGCGCCATGCGATCGCTCACGATGCTTCCTCTCGATAGAGGGGCAGGGTGATCTGAAACGTCGCGCCGCCAGATTGGTTCGACGCGGCGGAAAGTCGTCCGCCGTGGATCTCGATGATGGAGCGGCAGATCGGCAGCCCCATCCCTATGCCGCCGGATTTCGTGGTGAAGAACGGGGTGAACAGGCGGTCTACCGCCTGTTCGTCGATGCCGACGCCGCAGTCGGCGACGCTCACCACCATCGCGTCGTCGCCATCCGCCGCCGAGCGGATCGTCAGCTTGCGCGGACGGTCACGGACGTCTTCCATGGCCTCGATCCCGTTCATGATCAGATTGATCAGGACCTGCTGCAGCTGGATCCGATCGCCAAAGATCTTGGGCAGGGCCGACGACAGCTCCATCCGCACCGACACGGCATGGTTGGCCATCTCGCGCTGGACGAGTGCGACGGCCTCGCGCACGATCAAGTTGGGGTCGAGCGGACCCATTTCGATTTCGGTTCGTTTGGCGAGCGCCCGAATGTGACGGATGACGTCGCTGGCACGCTTGCAATCCTCGGTGATCCACTCCACGGAGCGGCGCGCCGCCTTGAGATCGGGCGGATTGCGCTGCAGCCACGCCACACAGGCGTCGGCGTTTGCAATCACGGCAGCGAGTGGCTGGTTGATTTCATGGGCGATCGAAGCAGTCAGTTCGCCCAGTGTCGTGATGCGCGCGACATGAGCCAGCTCGGCTTGGGCCTTGCGCAGCGCCTCTTCGGCCTGGTCGGCGCGGATGGCCGCAGTCACGTCGGTGCAGACGCCACGATAGCCGAGAAAGTTTCCGTCGGCATCGAAGAACGGCTTGCCACTGGTCCGAACGTAGATGGTCTGCCCGTTGCGGTCCCTGCTGCGATACACCAGGTCGCGGAACGGGATGTGGGCGTCGAGTGCCGCGCGATGTTGTCGCCATTTTTCCGGCTCGAGATCGGCGTCCGGCGCAATGTCCCAACGGGTAAGCCCAATCACGCCCGCCGGGGCGGTGGTATCTGAGTGTTCCGATATAAGGGTCACGCGGTGGTCTGGCCCCGTCTCCCAGAACCAGTCGGATGCGGTTTCGGCATAATCGCGAAAGCGCTGTTCGCTCTCGCGCAGCTTGCGCTCTGCCTCTTTGGTCGCCGTAATGTCGCTCACCGACCCCACGAACTCGACGTGGCCGGCAGAATCTCGTGTAGCCCGGGCCACCGCTCGGACGTACTTGATGGAGCCATCGGGCATCACGAGCCGGTATTCGTGGTCGTAGTCCTTTCCCTCGCGCGCTGCCTGACCTGTGGTCCGCTGCACGGCGAGGCGGTCCTCCGGATGGATCCGCTGGAGCATGACCGGGATCTGCGGCTTGGAACCCTCATCGCACTGGAAGATGCGATACGTCTCCCTGGACCATGTGATCTCGCGGGTTGCTGCCTTCCAGCCGAAACTGCCGGTGTGGCTCAATTCCTGCGCCTGAGCGAGATAGGCTTCGCTCTGCCGCAGAGCATTCTCCGCTTCCTTGCGCTCAGTGATGTTCTCGCAGGCGACCAACACGACCGGCGAGCCGTCGGCCCGCAGCATGGTCTTGGCGTTCTCGCGGACCCAGAGTACCGAGCCGTCCCTGCGAACCTTCCGGATCTCCCAGGTGTGGGACTGATCGACGGTCTCGAGGCACAGCGCAACACAGGCGCGGACAAAATCGCGATCCTCGGCGAAGAAGACATCCAGTACCGATCGGCCGATCAGCTCTGCGGCCGTGTAGCCCAGTTGCGCGGCGCCGAACGTGTTCACGTTGATAACGGTTCCGGCCGGATCGACCATGAAGTACATGACCGGATTGTGCTCGAAGACCTGCTGCCATTGTTTGACCGCTTCGAGCTGGCCATCATCGGGCTCGGCGCGCGGCTTAGTGGCGACAGCTTGCCTGACGCAGTCGACGAGGAATTGCGCGGCTGACTTCCCGAACGTGGCTGCCTGGCCAGGTTTCATCGCAGACGCTCCCGGCACTCTCTGCGTGAACACGAGTAGAGCACGTTGGCGCAAGAGGAGCAATTCCGGCCAAAGCCGGATGGCCGTGATGAAGTTCGTCCTTGAATTGACCTGTCGCCGCTTCGGCTATCCAGGCAGATCAGGTAGCCGCGTCAGCAGGGGTTTTCACCGTGACCGTGCAGCCGGAGCATTTTGCGCCGTCTCGTTGAACAAGAATGAGCGCGGAAGCCCCGGGCGAATACGGACAAACGTAGGTATAGCTCTTCCAACCCTAGTCATGTCGGTCATTTACCTCCGTACAGTTGAGCACTTCATGCCCGGCTGACTACCCTCACGGCCAATCGGGAGTGTCGACCAGCCAGTCGCGGCGAGCGCAACCGCAAGCAACAGAGGGAGACAACAATGTGTCATGCATCCGTACTTCCCGAGGTTGGCCAACCTGTCTCCAGACCGTGCTCTTCTGCCAACGGCTGTGCGGTGTGTGGCGGTAAATTTGGCTTGATCCGCTACTACTCGTGGCGCACTGCGCTCTGCTCAAAAATGTGTGTCGATCGCTTCCGATCCCGCCGCGAACGCGACCGCCGGTGGTTGTTTCGGGCTCAGTTCGCGCGAGGCTGAACTAGAGAGCTGACATCATTCCGCAGGCCTGATCCGGAGCCCATGTCTTGAACCGCTCATGCAAGCTCTTGTGCTCAATCGTTCTCTGCTGCTCCACCGCGACAATCCAGGCGCAGGAGAGCGGAAACGGTGCCGTCCATCGCCGGCATCCGCCCCAGGACCAGGCCCTGCACGAGAAATTCTACTCGACCTGGCGCATGCCGGATAACCCGAGCCTCAGTTGCTGCAACAGCGCCGATTGCTATCCAACCGATATCAAGTACGTCGACGGCCAGATCTATGCGCGGCGGAGGGAGGACGGAAGATACATCCGGGTCCCGCCGCAGAAGGTGGAGCAAAACAGGGATAATCCAGACGGCCGAAGCCATCTTTGCGCTCCACCGCCCGCACTGTCTCCGTTGGACAGCGTTTACTGCTTCGCTTTGGGAGGTGCCACGTGAGATTCGCCTTCGTGCTGGTGAACGATCGGACGCCGTTCCGGCAGGCGTGGTGCATGCAATGCTGCGAGCCGATCAGCGGCAGCTATCTTCGCGAGATGGCGACCCGTCTGCCGTACTGCGACTATCAATGTTACGCGTTGTTCTGCGAGGCTCTTGCAGAAGATCGCGTGAGGGTGGCCTCATGAACTTCGTGCTGGTCAATCACGAGCCTCCGCCAAGCGCGGCGACGTGCGGCACATGCTCGCGGTCGATCCGATCAGGCTATGTCCGGCATGTACGGACACAGCGCCATTACTGTGACTATGATTGCTATCGTCGAGGCGAGCTTTTGACGCTGTGGATGCCATGGTCGATGCCTGGGCGCAGCGCGACGGCCACCGGGAACATGATCGAGATGTTGGTGATGCTGAGCGCCGTCTCGTGCTGGACCTGCACGATGCAGTTCTGGACCATCGCGAGAGCTTTGACCGGCGCATATCTGGACGGGCGCGATCTGATCACGACGGAAGGAGGTGACACCTAGCTGCGCGACTCGCGCGGAAGCCGCAGCAACGTGACCTCGTCGGCGCCCCTTCAGCCCCGGTGGCGCCGGTTAGGGAGCGGGTGCTGCGGCTGCCACGGGTGCCGTTGCGTTGAGTTCCTGCGTCACCACGCGCTGATCGGTCTTGCCGGCGACAGCGCCGCTGCCTTCGAAGCGGGCGCGATACACCAGCACGTTCTCCATCACCCGCTGCACGTAGTTGCGTGTCTCGGACAGCGGGATGCGCTCGACCCAGTCAACCGGATCGATCTTGGGATCTCTGGGGTCGCCATGCGCCTGCACCCATTCACGCACGCGGCCGCGGCCGGCATTGTAGCCGGCGAAAGTCATGATCTGGTTGCCGCGATATTCGGACAGCAGCGCGCTGAGCTCGGCCGCACCCATCTGCGTGTTGTAGACGGGGTCGGAGACCATTTTGTCCCAGTCATAGGTCACGCCGAAGCGCCTGGCCGTGTCGCGGCCGGCTTCCGGCGTCACCTGCATCAGGCCGACCGCATTGGCGGACGACTTGTCGCGCTGGTTGAACGAGCTCTCGGTGCGCGCCACCGAATAGATCACGCTGGTCTCGATCGCAGGCGCGACCTGCTTGTGCTCGGGGATGCCGATGGTCGGGAAGGCGTAGTGGTCGAGCGCGAGGCCGTGGGCCAACGCCGACTTGCCGACCTCCAGCATCACGCGCGCATCGTTGCGCTGGCCGGCGAGCTCGCCAAGTGCCGCGAGCGCGGCGGCGTCGGTGCTCTCCCGGGCGAAATCTTCGGCGTAGTAGAACACCATATCGCGTTCGCCGATGGCGTAGAGCATGTCGGCGGCGCGCACGCGCTCATCTGCAGCCTGCGTGTCGGCGGCGGCCAGCACGGGCGAGGGGGCGCGCAGCTCCAGCCCCTCGAGGCCGAGCCGCGCACGGGCGAGCTGGCCGTAATAGGCGGTCGGATAGCGCGCGGCGGCCTTGTAGCTCGCTTGCGCGTCGGCGACGGCTCCCATGGCTTCAGCCGCACGGCCGCGCCAGTAATGGCCTCGCGACAGCGCCAGTGGATTGGGCGATCCCTCGTCGATGGAGGCGAAGTGCATCATCGCGGTTTTGGGATCGTCGAGATAGCGCAGCGCGATCCAGCCGCACATGAAGTGATAGTCGACGCGGTAGACTTCCATCGCCGGCACCGCGGCTGCGCGCACCACGTCGTAGGCGGCCTGGAACTTGCCCTGGTCGAGCAGCTTTCGCGCGAGCAGGCGGCGCTCGCGCCACCATGCGTCTGTGTCCTGCGCCGCCATCGTCTCGGGCGCGGCGGCGAGGATCACCTCGGCTGCATCGTCGATGTGATCCTTCTGCAGGTGCCATTGTGCGCGGCACAGCACGTAGCCGAGATCGCGGCGCGCGTCTTGAGGCACGTCCTCGAGATAATCCTTGGCCTTGTTCTCCTTGCCGTTGACGGCGGCGCAGGCCTTGACGATCGCGAGGGAATCTTCGCCAAGACGTTTTGCGGCGCGCCTTGCGCCGGCATAGTCCTTGGCGCCGAGGCGCTTGTCCATCCGGGCGCGATGGTCTTCGGGCCGCAACAAATCGTGGAACGCTTCGTAGGAATCCTCCTCGCTGCGCTCGGACAGTTCGTCCGAGCGCCAGGCTTCGCGCACGAGGCGCGTCGCCCCGTCGTTGTCGCCCTCGGCGAACAGCACCCGCGCGAGCGCGAAATTGCCTTTGGCGCTGATCGGCCGGTCCATCGTGAAGGCGTGGACGGTTGCCGCGTCGCTCTTCTCCTGCCACAGCCGGGCCTCGGCGCGCTTGCGCAGCAGCACGGCGCTCGGCCAGTCCGGATTGGCGGCGAGGAAGGCGGCGTAGCGCTTGAAGGGGGCGGTACTCTCGGAATGGCGCAGCATGAACCAGTCGGCGAGCTTTTGTCCGGCGGGATCGGCAATGCGGTCGCGCGCCGCTGTCGCATCGTCGGTCTTGCCCTTGCGTGCGAGGTCGATCGCATCCTTCAGCGCGGCGAGGTCGCCGGTCAGAGCCGGCGGCGCGGGCTTGTCCGCGGGCTCGTCCCGCTTCTTCGACCTGCGCCTGGCCTCGGCATTTTTGCGGTGCTTGCCGGATGCAGCATGCCGTTGCTTGCCGGTTTTCGCTTCGTGCGTCTTCTTGGACGCAGACGATTTGGACGCGGATGATTTGTGACCGCTCTTCGCCGCCAGCCCGGTGGGAAGGAGGGTCAAAGCGGCCACGGCAACGACACACGCGAGCGAGCGTAGGCACTGGTTCATTCGATGGTCCCCCTGCGAAACCACTACAAACCAAGGTCCGCGACGACATGCGGCTTGAGAATCAAGAACAACATCAAAACGATGCCATGACATCGTTTCGCATTCCGCACGCTCGTTCAACAATGCGGCAAAATACGGATTGGAACTCGCGGAACTCAGAAACGGCGGAAGTGGTGGTTCCTTAACCTTTATTATAACGAAACGGGACTCGCGCGACGGTTGCGCGCAGCCTTGGGCGCCAAACCGGCCCGATTGCGCGTGTTCCCGGCGAAAATCCGGTGTATTGAGGGTTCCATAGATCCTTCTTCAGCCTTTGCCCGCATCTCATGCCGCTTTTCAATCAGTCGATCCGGCGCAAGATCGTCGGCATTGCCCTCGGATTGATCGTCCTGATGGTGATCACCTCGATCCTGTCGATGGTGATGTCGAGCCAGGTCGGCATTCTCCTGGACGAGCTGACCGGCCGCTACATCCCGGCCTATGGCGATCTGGCGCGGGCCAACATCCGCTCGCTGGAGCGGTCGGTGGCGTTGCGGCGGATGGTCATGGCGAAGATGCAGGATTCCTCGGACGAGCAGGCCTATGCGGCCCGCCTGAAGGAGTTCGAGGAAGCCGACCGCAAGATCGAGGAAGAGACGTCGGCCGCGCAAAAGCTCATCAACGCGATCATCGAGGATCCGAGGACGCCGTCGGACAATGCCGCGCTGGCGCGGATCGACACGCGCATCGAGACAGCCGTGACCGAGCTGCGCCAGGGCATGAACGAGGACCACGCCAAACTCCTCAAGCAGATCGACGCCAAGCAGATGCCGGAGGCACGCAGCACGCTCGAGCACATCGATGCGCTGCGCGATCAGTTCAACCAGCGGATCGATGCGGTCCGCACCGACATGCTCAAGCAGGTCTATGCGAGCACCTCGACGGTGGTCGGCCACCAGCGACAGGCGATCATCATCTCCGGCGTCGTAACGCTGCTCGCCGCGGTCGTCGGATTTGCCTTTGCGCTGCTTGTCTCCGGCGGCATCACCCGTCCGGTGCGGCTGCTGCTCGCGGGTGCCCGGGAGGTCGAGGCCGGCCGCTTCGACAAGAGCATCACCGTCTCGACTCAGGACGAGATCGGCGAGCTCGCCGCCGCCTTCAACCGCATGATCGAGCAGCTGCGCCACAACGAGCGGATCCGCGAGACCTTTGGCCGCTACATCGATCCCAAGGTGGTGCAGGGCCTGATCGACCGGCCGGAGGTCGCCATCGACGGCCAGCGCCGGGTGATGACCATCATGTTCTGCGACATGAGCGGCTTCACCGCGATGAGCGAGGGCATGACCCCGCGTGGCCTCGTCAAGGTCATGAACCACTATTTCACGTTGATGTCCGCTCCGATCCGCAACAACCGCGGCGTCATCGACAAATATATCGGCGATGCCATCATGTCCTATTGGGGCCCGCCCTTCATCGAGGAGGACGAGCAGGCGCTGCTCGCGGGCCTGTCCGCCATCGACATGGCCGACCAGGTGCCCGCGCTGCAGAAGCAGCTGCCGGACCTGCTCGGCATCCGGGCCATGCCGGTGGCCTGCGACCTGCGCATCGGCATCGCCACCGGCGAGGTCCTGACCGGCAGCATCGGCTCCGAGCTGATGATGAGCTTTACGGTGATGGGCGATGCCGTGAACCTTGCCTCGCGCCTCGAGGCCGTGAACAAGATCTACGGTACCCGAATCCTAATCTCGCAGGCGACCGCCGCGGCGATTGGATCCCGGCTCGAATTGCGCGAGATCGACCGCCTCGCGGTGGTCGGCCAGAGCGTGCCGCAGCCGGTGTTCGAGGTGATGGGCCGGGCAGGCGCGCTCACCGCCTCGCAGGAAGGGCTGCGCGCGCACTACGCCGAAGGCCTTGCCGGCTATCGCGCCTGCCGCTTCACCGAGGCACGCTCGGCATTCAACGCGGCGCTGCAGAGCGTCCCCAGCGACGGCCCGTCGCTGGCGATGCTCGCGCGCATCGTGCAGTTCGAGACCGCGCCGCCGGCGGCCGATTGGGACGGTGCCTGGCGCATGGACAGCAAATAACTGTCCGCGCCGGGAATAATTTATTCTACCTTATAACGATGTTGGCCGTGACCCATTTTCCGGGCTTAGGTTTGTTGTCCCTCAGGCGTTTGACGGGGACACGCCGATGACAGAACTAGAGGACAGGCTGGAGCGTTTCGAGACGCTCAACGCCGAATGCGAGCTGATTGCCAAGCTTGCGACCGACAGCCACAAGCGCGAATTCTACCTGAAGCTTTCGGAGCAGTACCGTCAGCTTGCGGTCGACATGCGCCTGGCGATCGCGGCCAAGGCTGCCGCCTGACGCCCGGGCGGAGCTTGCGACCAGGAACGAGGCACGATGTTCCGCATCGTTGTCTTACGAGAGGTCGTGCAATCGCAATCCGTTCTTAATAATTGAGACCCATCCTTGATGAGGTCCGGGGATTCGCGCGTTGCGGTTCCCGGCGATGGGAATGCCTGGGGCAAGGTTGCCATGCAATGTTGCCCGCGAACGTCACTCGTCCTATGGTTGGACATCCCATGCGTCTGCTTGCGGTCGCCCTGTTCGCGCTTTTGACGGCAGCCTGTGACCAGGAGCAGGACGTCACTGGCTCGACCCCGCTCTGCCCGATGCGCAGCTACAGCTCCTACAATCCCCGCGACATGAACCAGTGTGTGGCCGCCTGCAAGGCCTGCGACCACGGCAACACCGTCACCTGCACGACCGCCTGCACGCTCCACGGTGCGCGCTAAAGCAAGGGCGCGGCACCTCATATGATCCGGCCGGTTGGGGAACCAAGGGGCTGACGGTGCCTCCGCACCGGAACGATTCACATGGGCTAATCATTAGAGGAGGGCGGCAGGACGCGGAGACCTAAGGAATGGGTATGCTCGATCCCGGTCGGTTTCTGGTGTCGTGCTCGCATTGCGAAGCATGGCCGATGGCGGCCAATGTCAAACGTTCGAGCTGGTCGGCGCAGCCGCACGAGGTCAGCTTTGTCTGCCCGCGCTGTCGCCGCGAGGAAACCGCCATCATCTCCGCCTCCGGTGAGCTCACTCCCATCAAGCGGATCGACGCTCCGCCGCGCGACGTCACCACGGCCTGGGCTCAAGCCCAGCGCCCGAGAGGGCGTGCGTAGCGCGCCCGTCTTCAACTAAATGAGAGGGCGTGCGTAGCGCCCGTCTTCAACCAACGCGAGGGCGAGCATAGGGCGTCCGTGCCACGGCTTGGGGCCGGTTGGCGGAGTTGTCCGACAATGTGGTAGGATCGCTGCCGGGAGATTGTCCATGGCCCTCACCAACCTGCCGCCGCATTCCGACCATGTCAGGCTTCACCCCGTCGCGCCGCATGGTGTCGCTCTGTTCTGCCTTGCGCTGCTGACTGTGTCCTGCGCGCTGGCGAGCTTTGCGCTTGCTTGTGCGACGCCGTTTGCGGCGTTCGCGGTCGTGGCTGTGGCCGCGCTGTCGCAGCGTCAGGCGCTGCTGGTTGTCACCGCCACGTGGCTGGCGAACCAATGCATCGGCTTCGGCGCGCTGCACTATCCCCTTGATGCCGGCACCATCGCCTGGGGCCTTGTGATCGGCGCCGCTGCGCTTGTTGCGACCGCCGCCGCATCGACGATGCTTCGCATCCTGGCACAGCTTCGAACGCCGCTGACGCTGGCCATTGCCCTCGTCGCCGCCTATACGGCCTATGAGCTTGCGCTGTTCGCCGCGACGCCGTTCCTTGGCGGGCAGGGCGCCTTCACGGCGGCCATCGTCTCGCGGATCGGGCTCACCTGCGCGATCTGGCTCGCGGGCCTCGTCGCCGTCTGCGAGTTCGCCCGCCTGATCGGCTCCCTCGGGCGGGGACGCGCAACCGCTTGAGCAGCGAAGCCCGTTGGCGCGACGATATCGCCTCACTGGTGTTTCCCGTGGCCGGACACGGCGCAATCTGCGCCGTGCACCGGGGCGCTTTCCGGACGCTGCTCGGCACCGAGCCCACGCCGGAGGCCTGCCTCGGCTATTTCCGGCGATTTGAGGCCGCCTTTCGCACGGCCGCCGACGCCAAGATCGCCCGCAGGGACATTTTGCCCGGGACAAGCCTGCATCTTACCAGTCGCGATATCGCCCGGAAGCTGCTAGAAGAGCCGCAAATCGCCAATGGAGAATAGACCATGAGCCAGTCCCAGCTCGCCAACGCGCAAGTCCCGGCCCAGATCACGCTTCCGGTCGCCGCAGGGCAGGTGGGACGGCTGTCGCAGGCGCTGATGGCCATGGTGCTCGGCGCGTTCGTGATCGGCATGGTCGGCTTCTCCCACATCGACGTCGTCCACAACGCCGCCCACGACGTGCGGCACTCGAACGCGTTCCCCTGCCACTAACCTTGATGGCATGAGCACGTTTCGCGCGATCGTCTTCGCGTCGGTCATCTCGGGTTTCGTCGTCGGTCTCCTCGTCACCGTCGTCCAGCAGTTCGGCACCGTCCCCCTGATCCTGAAGGCGGAAGTCTTCGAGAAGGCGGCGGGCGCGCACCAGCACGACGCCGTGGCGCAGCCGGTCGCGGCCGGGCATGACCATGCAGCCCACGCCCATGGTGACCATGACCATGGCGCCGGCGACCATGACCATGCCGGCGCCTGGGAGCCGCGCGACGGGTTTGAGCGCAACGCCTACACCGCCGCCGCCAACGTGCTGACCGCGATCGGCTTTGCGCTGCTTCTGGCCGGCTTTTTCGCCGTGCGCAGCGGCGCGACCGGCGCAAGCGTGTCCTGGCACGAAGGGCTGCTGTGGGGCCTCGCGGGCTTCGCTGTCTTCACCCTCGCACCTAGCCTCGGCCTGCCGCCGGAGCTGCCCGGCGTGCCCTCAGCGCCGCTGCTGTCGCGGCAGATCTGGTGGCTCGCCGCCGTGCTGGCGACGGCAGGCGGGCTCGCCTTGATCGTCTTCCGCCGCACGGTGCCGGCGGCGATATCAGGCGTGATCCTCTTGATCCTGCCGCACCTGATCGGCGCGCCTGATCTCGCCAATGTCGAGACCAACGTGCCGTCATCGCTGTTGCATCAGTTCGTCACCGCGGTGACGGTGACGAGCCTGGTGTTCTGGACCCTGCTCGGCGGCCTGACCAGCGCAGTGTTTGCGCGTTTCGATCAGCGCGCCTGAAGCTTGCGCCATCGCCGCAACGCGACAGCCGTCCACACCGTCTCGACAAGGCCGAACGGCCAGGCGCCCTGGAGAAAGCCGTAGACCGCGCTAAGCGCGCAGGCAGCCGCGAAGGCCAGTACGTAAGGTGGGCCGCGCGGCTCGAGCGCGTAGAACAGCAGCATCGCGCTAACCGACAGCAGCCCGAAGATAGTGAGTCCGTCCATCAGCTCACCGGGCCCTCGGCTTCTTGGCAACGCCGAGCGCGTGGAAGGCGGCATACTCCATCACCGGCCAAAGGGCAGCCGTTGCCGTCATCACGGTCGCGGCGCACATCGCTGCCAGCACCGACGATCGGATCTTCGTGCCCGTCGTTCGCGATCGCCACCCGATCCAGCCCCAGGCGCAGAGCACAACGGCGATCGACAGCATTGTCATCAACCCATGCGCATGGTCGAGCACCGCGATCACGCTGCCCGCGCTGGCGAGCACGACGGGAGGCAATGTGAAGGGCAGCACACAGCAGGCCGCGCATGCCGCAGCCGCAACAGCCGTTGCGACTGCCATGCCCGCGGCCTTGCCGCCACCCGGCTCGGTCTTCGCCGTGCAGCCGCATCCGGCCGACGTCTCGGAGGGAGGGCTGCACGACGGTCCGATAACGCTCATGTGATTCGCCTCATGCTTGTGCGTCCAGGACCCGATCGCTACGCCCTCAAGCCACTTGAGGTTCAAGCGAAAAGTGAGAGTGAGCGCTTCCATGAGAATCGGCGTCCTCGCCAAAGCAGCCGGCGTCTCCGTCCCCACCGTCCGCTACTACGAGAGCATCGGCTTGCTCACGAGGCCAGCGCGACAGGGCGGTCAGCGCGTCTACAGCACCGAAGACGTCAAGGCGCTCAGCCTGATCAGGCATTGCCGTGATCTCGACTTCTCGCTCGACGAGATCAGCGACATCCTTGCGTCAGTGCAGCGGCGCTTGCCCTGTAGCGAGACGAAGGCGTTTGCGGAGCGACATCTCCGTTCGATCAGAAAGAAAATTGCCGAGCTGTGCGCGCTGGAGGCGACGGTGGCCGCACTCGTGAGCGGCTGCGAAACGACATGCAGCGGCAGCGCCGCGCCGGACTGCGTGATCCTGCAGCCCGGCCAGCCATGTTGCGGTTGAACGCCACCGGCGCCTCATCGGGGATTACAAAGCGTGATCTCGCCACGATGCGGCTTTCACGCGAGAGACCCACCAGCGATTTCGTTCCAATGAGTCTGAGAAATCTTTTTCCTGGCTCGACTGAATCCACGCGTTGACAGCCTGGACCCACGGGCTTCAAGTTCAGGCATCGGGGATATGCGGTCTCCCCGCGAGGCGACATGCCCAAGCATCGCGTCCTGATCACCAAGGGCGCAGCATGTCCACTTCATCCATCTCAATTTATCAGCCAGATCGGCTCACGCGACGCGCATCCGCGCGCGCTGCGGATGCCTGAACCCGAATACGGATTCGACCTGGGGCAGCAGCACAGGGAGAACGATCATGCGACTACGTACACTGTATCACGCGGCCCTTATGCTGGCCGCCGCCTTGGGAGCCGTCCTGGGTGCCGCGCAATTCATCGCGCCGGCCCGGGCGGAAGACGTCAATTGGCAGGCCATCGACCAAACGCTCGGCCGCAAGGCCGCCGTCACGGATGATGTCCACCGCTACGGATTCCCGCGCAGCGATCTGTCCGTGACTCTGGACGGGATCGCGATCAAGCCGGCGCTGGCGCTCGGCGGCTGGGTGGCGTTCAAGCCGGCGCATGGCGGCGCCATGGTCATGGGCGACCTCGTGCTGCTCGAGACCGAGATCAATCCGGTGATGGTGAAGATGATCGCGAGCGGTCTGGAGATAACGGCCGTGCACAACCATCTGCTGCGCGCGAGCCCGGCGACGTTCTACATGCATGTCGCCGGACATGGCGACCCCGTCAAGCTGGCCGCCGCGATCCACGATGCACTCGCCGCAAGCAAGACGCCACTGACCGCTGCCGCACCGGCGAGCCCGCCGCCCGCGGTCGATCTCGACACAGCGAAGCTCGACGAGATCATCGGCACCAAGGGACAGGCGAATGGCGGCGTCTACCAGTTCAACGTCAAGCGCCGTGATCCGATCACGCAACAGGGCATGGCGCTCACGCCCGTCGGGCCGATGGGCGTCGCCATCGGCATCAATTTCCAGCCAGCGGGCGGAGGCAAGGCTGCCATCACCGGCGACTTCGTTCTGTCTGACAATGAGGTGAACCCGGTGATCGCGGCGCTGCTGGAGAACGGCATCGAGGTGACGGCGCTGCATAGCCATATGCTGGACGAGCAGCCGCGGCTGTTCTTCATGCACTTCTGGGCCAACGACGACGCGATCAAGCTCGCCAAAGGCCTTCGCGCCGCGCTCGACAAGACGGCGAGTGCGAAAGGCTGATCGCCAAGGCGGTCACGTCATCAGTTCGTGCAGGCCGGTCCAGCCGGTGTAGAGGCCGACGAAGACGATCAGGGCCGCCGAGACATAGGGCGCCCGGTGGGCATAGCGGCTGAAGCCGCCCCAGTGACGTTCGACGTGGCGCAGGCTGAGTGCAGCCACAACGCCTGCCGACACCATCGTGATCGCAAGCCCGATGCCGAAGGACAGCACCAGGACGAAGCCGAGGCTGAACTGCTTCAGCTGAAGGCAAAGCAGCAGCACGGTGATCGCGGCGGGGCAGGGGATCAGCCCGCCGGTGAGGCCGAACAGGATGATCTGCGCCGTGCTGACGGTGCGCCCGGCAAAGCGCTTGCGGATGTCTGCGGCGTGGGCGCGCGCATGCGCGTCGTCCTCGTCGCCGAGGTCCATGTGGTCGTGATCGTGCTCCTCGAACAGAAGCTCGGCGGAATCGCCGGCGAGGGTGACGCGGGCCTTGAACGCATGTGGCTCGGGAATTTCATCGACGCTTTCGAGGTAGCCGTTGCCTGCGGTGAAGGCGAAGGTCTGCTCCGAGCCGTCCTCGCGGATGGTGGTCACCCTGATGTCGCCATCAGCGGGAAGCGCGGCCGTCTCGCTCCGGATCCGCCAGCGCGGCGGCACGCCGTCTTCGAACACCTCCAGCAGCAGCGCGAGGCCGGCGAGCGAGATCGATTGCGGCTCGTCGTGGTGGTGGTGATGGTCATGATCGTGTTCGCGGTTCTGGTCCCGCCAGGTGCGCCAGACCATCCAGGTGGCGATGCCGATGATGATCGCGGCGGAGACCAGTTGCAGCCAGGCCTCGCTGCGTTCGCCTGATAATTCCTGGCCGAAATAAAGGCCCGCGAGCGCGACCGCCCAGACAATAGCGGTATGGGAGATGGTCGCCGACAGGCCGAGCAGCACGGCCTGGAGCACGGTGCCTCTGATAGCGATGATGAACGCGGCCATCATCGTCTTGGAATGGCCGGGCTCGAGGCCGTGCAGCGCGCCGAGCAGGATGGCGCTGGGCACGAACAGCCATGCGTGCGCGCTGCTCTGCTGGAGCAGGTGAGACAGGTCGGTCATCTCATCACTTCAAATAGGTTCGGACGACGTCGATGAGGTCGGCGGCGCCCTTGGCCTTCTCCGGATCCTTCTCGTGCGCGGGATCCACGACATGATGGCGGATGTGGTCTTCAAGCAGCTCGGTGGTGAGACCGCTGATCGCACCTTTCACCGACGCCACCAGCATCAGCACGTCGGCGCAGCCGATCTCCGACTCCAGTGCGCGCTCGACGGCTTCAAGTTGACCCTTGATGCGCCGGACGCGGCCGATGAGCTTCGACTTGTGCTTGATGGTATGCGACATCCGGGTAAGATAGGGGGGTACCCTATAGGAGTCAATGCGCGCTCGCGCTCCGTCATTGCGAGCGCAGCGGAGCAATCCAGAATCCCGCCGCGGAAAGACTCTGGATTGCTTCGCTGCGCTCGCAATGACGCCGCTGGGGGCAGCTTCCCACACACTCGGCGAATCCCGGCTCAGTCGCAATCCTTGCATTACCGCCGCAAGATGGGTCGTGCAGGTCGCATCATGAAATCACAGATTGCGAGATGTCATCTTCGCGAGGGTATCAGTGTAAGCGAACTCGTGTCTTCCCGGTAACGACTGTGCTGCCTGAGCAACACAGGTTGTGGATTCAACCCCGATCATTGGTCGTTCGCAGCGGCGCCGCTTTTTGGCCACACCCGAACATGAATAAAATCACTGGAATGTTTGAGGGGCTGGGCTGGTCCCTTGCTGGCGGCAGGAAATCCCAAGGTCGATTCAAATCTTGGCTCTGATGTTTCCTGAACTGACAAGGGTTAGCCAGGAAACTGGATCTGAGGAAACTGGTCGCGATGGGCGCCAAGGCCAATATCAAGCAGAGGCTGCCGAGCCGTCACGTGACGGAAGGTCCTGCGCGCGCGCCCCATCGTTCCTACTTCTACGCCATGGGTCTGACCACCGAGCAGATCCACCAGCCCTTCGTCGGCGTCGCCTCGTGCTGGAATGAAGCCGCGCCCTGCAATATCGCCCTGATGCGCCAGGCGCAGGCGGTGAAGAAGGGCGTCGCATCCGCTGGCGGCACGCCGCGCGAATTTTGCACCATCACCGTGACCGACGGCATCGCCATGGGCCATGACGGCATGCGCTCCTCGCTGCCGTCGCGCGAATGCATCGCCGACTCCGTCGAGCTGACCGTGCGCGGCCACGCCTATGATGCGCTGGTCGGTCTGGCCGGCTGCGACAAGTCGCTGCCGGGCATGATGATGGCGATGGTGCGCCTCAACGTGCCGTCGATCTTCATCTATGGCGGCTCGATCCTTCCGGGCAATTTCCGCGGGCAGCAGGTCACGGTGCAGGACATGTTCGAGGCCGTCGGCAAGCACTCCGTCGGCGCCATGTCAGACGAGGACCTCGACGAGATCGAGCGCGTGGCGTGCCCCTCGGCGGGTGCCTGCGGCGCGCAGTTCACCGCCAACACCATGGCGACGGTGTCGGAGGCCATTGGCCTCGCGCTGCCTTACTCCGCCGGTGCTCCCGCACCGTACGAGATCCGCGACGCGTTCTGCACGACCGCGGGCGAGAAGGTGATGGACCTGATCGCGTCCAATATCCGTCCGCGCGACATCGTCACCCGCAAGGCGCTCGAGAATGCCGCTGCCGTCGTCGCGGCTTCTGGCGGCTCGACCAATGCTGCGTTGCACCTGCCGGCGATTGCGCATGAGGCCGGCATAAAGTTTGACTTATTCGACGTCGCCGAAATCTTCAAAAAGACACCTTATGTCGCGGATTTGAAGCCGGGTGGCCGTTATGTCGCCAAAGACATGTTTGAAGTAGGTGGCATACCGCTTCTGATGAAGACGCTGCTCGACAACGGATTTCTCCACGGCGACTGCATTACGGTCACCGGTCGAACGATCGCCGAAAACCTCAAAAGCGTGAAGTGGAATCCGCACCAGGACGTGGTGCACCCGGCAGACAAGCCCATCACCGTGACAGGCGGTGTGGTCGGTCTGAAGGGAAATTTGGCGCCAGAAGGTGCGATCGTGAAAGTCGCGGGAATGTCCAACCTCAAGTTTACCGGTCCGGCCAGGTGCTTCGACCGGGAGGAGGATGCTTTCGAGGCGGTCCAGAAGCGCACCTATCGCGAAGGCGAAGTCATTGTGATCCGCTACGAGGGCCCCAAGGGCGGCCCCGGCATGCGGGAGATGCTCCAGACCACTGCAGCGCTGACCGGCCAGGGCATGGGCGGCAAGATCGCGCTCATCACCGACGGCCGCTTCTCCGGCGCCACGCGCGGCTTCTGTATCGGCCATGTCGGGCCGGAAGCCGCGGTCGGGGGCCCGATCGGGCTGCTCGAGGACGGCGACATCATCGAGATCGATGCGGACGCCGGTACCCTTAACGTAAAATTGAGTGACGCTGAGCTGGCTCAGCGCAAGACCAAATGGAGCGCTCGCGCGACTAATCACACGTCGGGTGCGCTCTGGAAGTATGCCCAGCAGGTTGGACCAGCGGTCGGGGGGGCAGTGACCCATCCGGGCGGCGCGCACGAGAAACAGTGCTATGCGGACATCTAGGCGTGCCATCGTTGCGTTTGTGTTGGGGGCTACCGCGCTGGCCGCGCCGGCGCTCGCCTTCGACGGCGCGCCGGTTAACCCCAAGGACGCGACCATCCCCGTCGTGACCACCTTGCCCGGCGCCGCCGGTGCAGTGCGCAAGTCTGTGCCGCCCGTTGCGCCCCAGGAAAGCTCGCTCACGGCCCTGCAATACGCCGCCGAGGGCGGCCACCCGATTGCGCAGTGGAAGCTCGGCCGCATGTACGCCAGCGGCGACGGCGTGGCCCAGGACGACGTTCGCGCCTTCGACTATTTCACCCGGATCGCCAATGCGCATGCCGAGGACAGCCCGTCGGCGCCGCAGGCGCAGGTCGTGGCCAATGCCTTTGTCGCGCTCGGCCGTTACTATCTGAGCGGTATCCCGAACTCCAAGATCAAGGCCGATCCTGACAGGGCGCGGGAGATGTTCTCCTATGCCGCCTCCTATTTCGGCAATGCGGATGCGCAGTACGATCTTGCCCGGCTCTATCTGAAGACGCCGGACGCCTCGCGGGAGGATTTCCGCTACGGCGCCCGCTGGCTTGGCCTTGCCGCCCAGAAGGGCCAACACGAGGCCCAGGCGCTGCTCGGGCAGATGCTGTTCAACGGCGATCGCCTGCCGCGGCAGGCTGCGCGCGGCCTGATGTGGCTCACGCTGGCGCGTGACAGCGCCGGCGCCGACGAGACCTGGATCAAGGAAAATTACAACCGCGCCTTCGCCAAGGCCTCCGACGACGACCGCGCCATGTGCCTGCAAATGCTGGAACAGTGGGTGCAGGGCCGCCACGAATAAGGGCGGCGACCTTGGTCCCGTAGGGTGGGCAAAGGCGCAAAGCGCCGTGCCCATCATCCGAATCCAACAGTGCCGTAGGGTGGGCAAAGCGAAGCGTGCCCACCACCTGTTTCGATCGCGACGAGATGGTGGGCACGGCGCGCGAAGGGCGCGCCTTTGCCCACCCTACGGCAATTGCGATTGCCGCTCGCTCCGACCAACTCCGCGCAAAGCCTACGCCGCCTCCAGATCCAGATCCGCCCAAACCGGCACGTGATCCGACGGCTTCTCCCAGGCCCGCACGTAGCTGTCGATGCCGACATTGGCGAGCCTGTCGCTCGCCTGCGGCGACAGCAGCAGATGGTCGATGCGCAGCCCCTGGTTCTTCTGCCAGGCCCCGGCCTGGTAATCCCAGAACGTGTAGAGACCAGGCTCGTCGGTGACGGCCCTTAGGGCGTCGGTCAGGCCGAGGCCGAGCAGGGACTGAAAGCTCTCCCGCGTTTCGGTCTTGAACAGGGCGTCCTCGGTCCAGGCGGCGGGATTGTGGACGTCGCGGGCATGCGGGATGACGTTGAAGTCGCCTGCGAGGATCAGTGGCTCCTCGGTCTTAAGACGCTCCTTCGAATACTCAAGAAGCCGCGACATCCATTTGAGCTTGTAGGGATATTTATCGGTGCCAACAGGATTGCCGTTGGGCAGATAGAGGCAGGCGATGCGCATCACGCCCTGCTTGAGCGTCACCACGCCCTCGAGGAAACGGGCATGCGTGTCCTCGTCATCGCCGGCAAGTCCTGACTTGGTCTCGTCGAATTTGAGCTTGGAGAGCAGGGCAACGCCATTGAACGTCTTCTGCCCGTGGGTCACCACGTTATAGCCGAGCGCTTCGATCTCGAGCCGCGGAAACGCCTCGTCGATGCATTTGATCTCCTGCAGGCAGACGATGTCCGGCTGGCATTCCCTAAGCCAGGTCAGCAGGAGATCGATCCGCTGCCGGACCGAATTGACGTTCCAGGTGGCAACTCTGATGGGCATGGGGCGGGCTCCGGGCAGGGGTCATGGTTAGAACAAACCGCTAACGCCCCCGTCAAGGACGCCGCAAAATCTCCCACAAAATTAACCCGGTTGAAGCCGGTCCTAGGCCATTGATACGGAAAAGGTTCCTCGGAATGGGATGGCGGGACAAATCCACAGCATTGACTGAGCAGCACGACGGTTTCGTCGGCGCTTTCCCGTACTGGCTCGGCGGTTTCGAGATCGAAGACGGCCTGATCGCCGATCTCAGCGAGCGCGAGCTGCGCCGCATCCGCGCCAAGCAAATCGACGCGGTGACGCGGCTGATCCCCGTGACCATGGCCGTCACTATGCTCAACGTCGCTATTGTTCTGATCCTGTTCTGGGGCAGGGGCTGGAACGACTTCCTGGCGATCTGGGGCGCAACCCTCACGGCCGTCGCTTCGGTCGCCGTGCGCGCATGGCAGCGCTCGCATCTGAACCCGCCGCAGGAGGCTTCGCCCCGCACGGCGCGGCAGATGCTGCGGCAGGCGTTCTTCCTCGCCGCGATCTGGGGCACGCTGCCGCTGGCGCTGTTCAGCCGGGTCGGGCCGACCAGCCAGCTCATCCTGGCCTGCCTGATGGTCGGCATGATGTCCGGCGGCGCCTTCACGCTGTCGACCTTCCCGCGCGCCGGCCTCGTCTACCTCGCCACCATGACGGTCGCCTGCGCGGGTTCGCTGCTGCTGTGCGGCACCGGGCCGTATCTGGTGACGGCGGTGTTTCTGTTGCTGTTCGCGTTCTTCATGGCGCGCAACATCGTCTCGCAGGGCAATCTGTTCCTCGGCAATCTCAAGGCCCAGCTCGACCTCGAGCGGCAGACCGAGATCATCTCGCTGCTGCTGAAGGACTTTCAGGAGAACGCCAGCGACTGGCTGTGGCAGACCGACGCTGAAGGCCACCTCGTCGACGTGCCGCAACGCTTCGCCGACGTCGCGCAATTGCCGCTTCCGCTCCTGAAGGGATCGCATTTCGCCGACGTGCTCGACATGCTGTGCCCCGAGGACAAGGCGGCCGCCTACAACATCGTCGGCCTGATGGAGCATACCGAGCCGCTGCACGAGATGAATTTGAAGGTCGTCGCCGGCGGCGAAGCGAGGCTGTGGTCGCTGACCGCAAAGCCCGCCTACGATCGCGACGGTCAGTTCCTGGGCTATCGCGGCTTCGGCCGCGACGTCACCGAGCGCTGGCGCGCGGAGAAGGCCGAAGCCGAGAACCGCGCCAAATCGGACTTCCTCGCTGTCATGAGCCACGAGATCCGTACGCCCATGAACGGCGTGCTCGGGCTTGCCAGCATGCTGCTCGAAACCGATCTGGATGCGGAGCAGCGCGAGGCCGTCATCACGATCCGTGAATCCGGCGACAATCTGCAGCGCATCCTCAACGACATCCTCGATCTCTCCAAGCTCGAGGCCGGACGCTTCCAGTTCGAGGCAATCGACTTCGCGCCGCAGGCGCTGGTCGAGACGGTTGCGACCGTCGTGCGCGCGAGCGCCAAGGGCAAGGGTATCAGCCTCAAGATCGAGCTCGATCCGAACCTGCCGCCGACGCTGCGCGGCGACGTCGCGCGCATCCGCCAGGTGCTGCTCAATCTTGCCTCCAACGCGGTGAAGTTCACCGACGCGGGTGAGGTGACGATCAAGGCCATGTGCCTGGCGCGGCGCGACCTGCTCGCGACCGTCGAATGGACCGTGACCGACAGCGGCATCGGCATTGCGCCGGACAAGCTCGGGCAGCTGTTCAGCGACTTTGCGCAGGCCGACGCCTCGATCAGCCGCCGCTTCGGCGGCACCGGCCTTGGCCTTGCGATCTCAAGGCGCATCATCGAGCAGATGGGCGGCACCATCGGCGTCACCTCGACACCGGACGAGGGCTCGACCTTCCGCTTCACGCTGGTGCTGCCGTGGAGCCAGGCCCAGACATCGGATCAGGACGCGGGCCGCGAGGAATCCGACGATCTCAAGGCCCGAATTGCCGGCCTCGACCGGCCGCTGAAGGTGCTGGTCGCCGAGGACGATGCCGTCAACCGCTTGGTCGTGAGCAAGATGCTCGCTGCCTTCGACGTCGAATTGCGCGTCGTCACCGACGGTGTCGAGGCCGTCACGGCCGCATCGGAAGGCGACTACGACATCGTGCTGATGGACGTGCGTATGCCCGAGATGGACGGGCTCGCCGCGACGCGCGCGATCCGCGCGGGAGGAGGGCGCTTTGCGGCCTTGCCGATCATCGCGCTAACGGCCAACGCCTTCCCCGACGACGTCAGGATCTGCCGCGAGGCCGGCATGTCGGACTTCCTGGCCAAACCGTTGCGCAAGCCGGTGCTGGTCGCGGCCCTGCTGCGCGCGCTGGACGGCCACGTGATGACCGAGGAGGCGCCGCTCCAGCCGGAACTGGCGCCTGATGAGGTGGAGTGGACGGACGAGGAAAGGCAGACGACGGGCGCGTAAGGCGGCGCCGGTCATGGTTTTCCATAGATGCGCGCGGCGAGCGCCTTCGGGGCTCCGACCTCACCCGCGCCGCTCCGGCGCATAGTCGAGCGGCAGCACCGTCGTCGCCTTGATCTCCTGCATGACGAATGACGACGAGACGTCCGCGAGCGTGATCCTCCCGATCAGGCGCTGGTAGAGCCTGTCATAGGCGGCGACGTCAGGGATCACGGCCTGCAGCAGATAATCGACATCGCCGGTCATGCGGTAGACGCCGATGATCTCTGGAATGTCGCGCACCGCGTTCGAAAACTGCTTGAGCCAGCTGGCGCTGTGCTCGGTGGTGCGCAGCGCGATGAACGCGGTCAGGCCGACATTGATGCGGCTGGCATCGAGCAGGGTCACGCGGCCCTTGATGATGCCGTCATCCTCCAGGCGCTTGATGCGGCGCCAGCAGGCGTTGCGGGAAAGTCCCGCCCGCTCGCTAAGCTCGTCCAGCGACAGGGCGGCGTCATGCTGGATCAGGTTGAGGAGTTTGCGATCTGTTTCATCCATTATCCCAACAATACAGGAGACCTTCGTCCAAATTCAACCGGATTGGGGTCGATGGCGTGATATTTGGGACATCTTCTTGATCCGAATCCCCTAGGGATTGCAGGCGAACCGCGTCCCTGGAGCCCCGCATGCAAACCACCCTGCACCGGCTGTTTCTGTCCCATCCTGAGAGCGTCGATGAATCCTACGGCGAGCATTTCCTGTTCGCGCTCGGCTTTTCGGCGCGCCTGTTCGGCGCCGCCTTGGCGGCGCTGGTCCACGCCGTCATTCCCTGCCTGTTCGAGACCACCGCCAGCCGCATGATCCGGCAGATGCACGAGCGCATTGCGCGTCGCGGCCACGCGCTGCAGCCCGCCGAGTAGCCAGCGGCGCGATCGCCGCAAGTGAAAGGCGCTAATCGGAGGGCCCCGGAATCTTGTGCGCGGCCACGAGCGGATGATCGAGCGTGCTGATGTGCCGCGCATCCGCACCGCCGGGCGAGCCCCAGCCGGTGACCGAGCTTGCAAAAAATTCGGCGTTGGCGCGCATGAAATCACGCTCGTGTTCAGGCAATTCATCCTGCGCGTAAATCGCCGAAACCGGACAGACCGACAGGCACAAGCCGCAGTCGATGCATTCGTCGGGCTGAATATACATCATACGTCCGCCTTCGTAGATGCTCTCGACCGGGCAGACATCTTGGCAGGCCCCGTCCTTGACGTCGATGCAGGTCGAGACGATGACGTAGGCCACGAGGATCTCCTGATGGTCAGCGTCCGCGCCAGTTCGGCGCACGCTTCTCCTGGAAAGCGCGCACGCCTTCGTCCTGGTCGGACGATTGCAGCGCTTCGACAAGCGCCGGTAATCGCAACATCTGCGCGTCCGTCGGCGACAGGCGCTGACCGGCCCGCACCATCTGCTTGATGGCCCGCACCGACAGCGGCGCGCAGGCGAGAATATCCGTGATCCAGCGCGTGACCGCGTCGTCGAGCGTTTCGGGGGCGACCACCTCGTTGACGAGCCCGAACCGCAACGCGTCCGCCGCACTGATGCGACGTCCCGTCAGCAGCATTCCCATCGCCCACACATGAGGAATGCGACGCGCGAGCAGGGCGATGCCGCCGTCGAGCGCAAGCCGGCCGACCCGCGGTTCCGGCAGACCAAAGGTCGCGTTATCAGAGGCGATGACGATGTCGCAGCCGAGCATCATCTCCATGCCACCGCCGAGCGCGTGCCCGTTGACACGGGCGATGACGGGGATGTCGAGCGTCTCCCGCAGCGCGATGCCGCCGAAACCGCCCGGACGCGCGGCCGCCCAATAGTCGAGCCCGCTGGAGCCGGATCCGCCCTTCATGTCCGCGCCGGTGCAGAAAGCACGCTCGCCGACGCCGGTGAGCACCACCACGCGAATGTCGCGGTCGCGCTCGATCGTCTCCCAGATCCGGATCAGTTCGGCCTCGGTCGCCTGATCGACTGCGTTGAGGCGATCTGGCCGGTCGAGCGTCACGCGCGCGACATGGTCCTGCACTGTGAATTGCACGCTCATGCGACGATCCCCTGCGCCTTGAGTTCAGCGATGCGCTCTGCGGAGAACCCGGCCTCGGTGAGCACGGCCGTGCCATCGGCGCCCAGTGCGGGCGGCGGGCGGCGAAGCTGGAAGGCATCGGGAGCCATGGTCAGCGGCGTGCCAATCAGCGCCATGGTCGTCGCGCCACCGCTCAGCGTCACCACCGTGCCGTTCAGCTTGGTCTGTTCATGACCGAGCGCTTCCGCAAGCGTCAGCACGGGCGAGCACAACAAATCCTGCTCGTCGAGCCGCGCCAGCCAAT
>NZ_JACOFQ010000030.1:0-92743 GCF_019455395.1 Bradyrhizobium sp. BR 10261 | reverse complement strand
AGGTTGTCACCCATGTCTCAGGTACAATCTGTTACCCATGTGTCAGGGCCGGACAGAGCGAAGGCTGGTGGGCGGTCACGGATTCGAACCGCGGACCCTCTCGGTGTAAACGAGATGCTCTAACCAGCTGAGCTAACCGCCCCACGGCGCCTCTTTAGCGCTCCAGCGGGTCTCGGAGCAAGAGGTGGCCTTGTCATAAACCGGGCCCATTTGCCCACCTGAACGGCGGCCCTCGTGGTATGACCCCGCCTGGAAAACGGCAGAGGCCCCAATGCAGCAACCGAGCGGACACGAGCAGAACGCCGACCAGATCGCCTATTGGAACGGTCCGAGCGGGCAGCGCTGGGCCGATCGCCATGCGGCGCAAGAAAACCTCCTCGGACCGATCGCGGATGTCCTGATCGACCGCGCCAGGCCCAGACCGGGCGAGCGCGTTCTCGACGTTGGCTGCGGCTCGGGGGCGACGACCTTCGCATTCGCGAAAGCGGTCGCACCTGACGGCTTCGCCCTTGGCCTCGACGTGTCCGAGCCGATGCTGTCGCAAGCGCGGGCGTTCGCGCCGAAGGGCCTGCCGCTCGATTTCGTGCTGGCGGATGCGACGGTGTACCCGTTCGAGCCTGCGAGCTTCGATCTACTCGCCTCGCGCTTCGGCGTGATGTTCTTTGCCGATCCGATTGCATCCTTCACCAATCTTCGCCGGGCGCTCAAGCCGACGGGACGGCTTGCGTTCGTTTGCTGGCGCGAGCCGAAGGAAAATCCGTGGATGATGGCGCCGCTGATGGCGGTCTACAAGCACGTGCCGAAGATGCCGCCGGTCGGGCCGGAGGAGCCGGGTCCGTTCGCGTTTGCTTCCGAGGAGCGCGTGATGCGCATCCTCAAGGGCGCCGGTTTCACGGACGTGGCGATGGAGCCGCATAATCTGCCGATGGACATCGCGATCGGCGGCGGGCTCGACGCCGCCGTCGACGGCTCGTTGCAGATCGGTCCTGCAAGCCGTGCACTGCAGGGCCATCCGCCGGAGACGGTCGCGGCGGCCAAGGCGTCGATCCGCGAGACGCTGGCGCCGTTCTTGAAGGGGCAGAACGTGGCGCTGCCGGGCGCGATCTGGATCGTGACGGCGAGGGTGGGGTAAGGGCGGCCACCGCTCTCTCCACCGTCATTGCGAGGAGCCCTTGCGACGAAGCACCAGACTGTCTCTGCAGAGGAATTCTGGATTGCTTCGGTGCGCTCGCAATGACGGTGTTGATGGAGCCTCCCTCACACCACATCATCCGGCGCCTGCGCGCAGCCATTGTTCGGATGGGTCTCGACCTGAAGGGTGGTGTGACCGATGCGGAAGGTCGTCTTGAGCTGCTGCGCGGTCTCCATCAGGAACGCATCGGCGGTGCCTGATGGCATCACGAGATGACATGTCAGCGCGGTCTCGGTGGTGGAGATCGGCCAGACATGGAGATCGTGGATCGCCGAGACGCCCGGTCGTGTCAGCAAGAATGTCTTGATCGCAACGAGGTCGGTGCCTCTGGGCGCGGCCGCCATTGACATGTCGATGGAACCGCGCAGCAGGCTCGTCGTGCCCCACAGGATGCTGGCGCAGATCGCGAGGCTGGTGACGGGGTCGAGCCAGAGCCAGCCGGTCCAGATGATCAACGCCGCCGAGACCACGACGCCGAGCGAGACCGCGGCGTCGGCGGCCATGTGCAGATAGGCGCCCTCGATGTTGATGTCGTCCTTGCGGCCGCTCGCAAACAGCATGGCGGTAAAGCCGTTGATGAGGATGCCGATGCCGGCGACCACCATCACGGTGACGCCTGCGATGGGCTCCGGCTCGCGCAGCCGCAGGATCGCCTCCCAGCCGATCGCGCCGGTGGCGACCAGCAGGAACACCGCATTGGCGAGCGCCGCCAGAATGGTCGAGGCGCGGAAGCCGTAGGTGAAGCGGCCGCTCGGCGCGCGCTTCGCCGCGATCGAGGCGCCCCAGGCCACGACCAGGCCGAGCACGTCGGACAGATTATGGCCGGCATCTGCAAGCAGGGCGGTGGAATTGCCAATATAGCCATAGACCGCCTCCGCCACGACCAGCGCGGTGTTGAGCGCGATGCCGATCGCGAACGCCTTGCCGAAATTGGCGGGCGCATGGACATGGGCGTGACCATGACCGTGCGAATGGTCATGGTCATGATCAGGCGCGTGGCCGTGGTCATGGTGGTGATGACCATGATGGTCGTGGCTACCCAAACCTGGCGCTCCCCCGCATGAGCCAAACCAGCCGCCATTGTAGGCGTTTCGCTCGTGCCGTCACGCCGGAACAACAGATCAAGCGCCGGCGGCGGCTTGCCGTTGACGCTATCGGGGGCCCGATCTTCGGAACTTGATGTCGCACAGCCAAACGAAAAGGCCCCAGCCCGGGGCTGACCGGCTGAGGCCTCTTGTGCTCACAATCTTCATCCGTTGGGACTTGCGGAGACAATTCAGGTCTCGTCAATTCGTTCCGGCAGCCTGCAAAATTTAGGAACGTTCTCCGCTCCCCCACATTAGCGCCCCGGAGCGTTTGAGGAGGATGGGACTATGGACGGACTGATCTATCTGATTGGCCTGATCGTCGTGATCATGGCGATCTTGTCGTTCTTCGGCCTGCGCTGAGAGACCCGCTATGGCGATCGAAACTCTCATGCAGGACAACGTCATGGAAGGCGGCTTCATCGCCGCCGAGGAGAGGCGGAGCATCCAGTGGAGCTCCGTCCTCGCCGGCGCTTTTGCGGCGGGCGCAATGTCGTTCATTCTGGTCAGCTTCGGCGTGGCCATCGGCCTCGGTGTCAGCTCGGCCTCGCCGACCTGGCGCGATGCCTCGGCCGCGCTGGCGCTGTTATCAGGACTGTATCTGATCATCCAGGCGATCATCAGTTTTGGCTTCGGCGGCTACATCGCCGGCCGCACGGCTCGGCCGGCGCCGGCGCTGGCAACCATCGAGGATGACGGCGAACGGCGCGACGGACTGCACGGGCTGACGTCATGGGCGTTGGCCGTGCTGATCGGTGCGGCGCTGCTGGCAATTATCGGCGCGGCGGCGCTCGACCGGTCGCCGATGCGCAGCGGAGCCGGCAACGCGACCGCCGCGGAACCGTTGCTCAGCTACGAGCTCGACAAGCTGTTCCGCGCCCCACGCCGACCTCCTAACACTGACATGCGGGAAGCCCGCGCCGAAGCCGGGCGCATTCTGATGACCACATCGAGCCACAGCGGCATCAGCGTCGACGATCGTGCTTATCTGGTGCAGCAGGTCGCTGCGCTGACGGGATTGGGTGCGCCGGATGCCGAGCGGCGCGTCGATGCATCGATCGTCGACTCCCATGCGGCGATCAACCGCGCCAGGCGCAATTCGGTGATCGTCGCCTTTTCGGTTGCAGCTGCGGCCCTGATCGGCGCCGCCGTGGCATGGGCCGCGGCCGTCGCCGGCGGGCGGCACCGCGACGGCGAGCCGCTGCCGAGCTGGATGGCAAGCTCCAACCGCTTCCATCGCGGCCGGCGCGCCATGACGATGCCGTAAGGAGAAGGCTCAAGCCTTCTCCTCCCAGATCATCGCCAGATGCACGATGGTCTGCACCGCCTTCTCCATATCCTGCCGGCTCACCCATTCCAGCCGCGAGTGGAAGGCGTGCTCGCCGGCGAAGATGTTGGGACAGGGCAGGCCCATGAAGGAGAGGCGCGAGCCGTCGGTGCCGCCGCGGATCGCCGTCCGCATCGGACGCAGGCCGGCCCTGCGGATTGCCTCGATGGCATATTCGAGGATGTGCGGGTAACGATCGATCACCTGCTTCATGTTGCGGTACTGCTCGCGCACCTCGAACTTGTAGGTCGAGCGCGGGTAATCCTTCATCACCTCCTTGACGATGGCCTCGAGCAGGGCCTCCTTTTCTTTCAGCCCTTCCTCGGTGAAGTCGCGGACGATGAAGGAGAGGGTCGCCTGTTCCAGCGCTCCTTCGATGCCGACCGGATGCAGGAAACCCTGCTTGCCTGAGGTGGTCTCGGGCGAGCAGCCTTCTTTGGGCAGGCGCTCGATGATGGCCGCCGCGATCTTGATCGCGTGCTCCATCTTGCCCTTGGCATAACCAGGATGGGCGCTGACGCCTGTGATGGTGATGGTGGCGCCGTCGGCCGAGAACGTCTCGTCCTCGACGCTGCCGGCGCTTTCGCCGTCCATGGTGTAGCCGAAGTCGGCGCCAAGCTTCTTGATGTCGACATTGTCGACGCCGCGGCCGATCTCTTCATCCGGCGTGAACAGGATCCTGATGGCGCCGTGCTTCACGTCAGGGTTGTTGATGAAGAAATGCGCGGCATCCATGATCTCGGCGACGCCGGCCTTGTTGTCGGCGCCCAGAAGCGTGGTGCCATCGGTGGTGATGATGTCGTTGCCGATCTGGTGCTTCAGCGCGGGATGCTCGGTGAAGCGGATCACCTGGCTGGTGTCGCCCGGCAGCGTGATGTCGCCGCCGCGATAATTCTTCACGACCTGCGGCTTCACGTCCTTGCCGGTGACGTCGGGCGAGGTGTCCATGTGTGAGCAGAAGCAGATCACGGGCACTTTCTTGGTCGTATTGGCCGGGATCGTTGCGTAGACATAGCCGTAATCGTCGAGATGGGCGTCGGCGATGCCCATGGCCTTCAGCTCTGTCACGAGAACGCGGCCGAGATCCTTTTGCTTCTCGGTCGATGGCGAGGCCGGGGAATTCGGATCCGACTGGGTGTCGATGGTGACGTAGCGCAGGAAGCGCTCGGTCACGGTGTGCGAAAAGGTCAGGGACATTTCTGGTCGAACCGCCGCGGCTGTGGGGGAGCAGGTGCTCGGAAGCATCAATATACCAGAAAGCGGGCGGCGTTGCGGCGTGCGAGACGCCGGACCAGGCTTCACGAGGCGTAAGCGCTCAGATTGCCTCTTTCAGCTCCTTGACCGGGCGGAACGCGACCTTCTTGCTGGCCTTGATGTGGATGGCTTCGCCCGTGGCCGGATTCCGGCCGGTGCGGGCGGCGCGCTTGCGGACCTGAAGAATGCCGAGCCCGACGATGCGGACGCGGTCACCCTTCTTCAGGTGCTTGGTGACGAGGTTGACCATGTCGGTCAGGACGGCCTCGGCGTGCTTCTTGGAGAGGTCCTGGCGTTCCGCGATATCGGCTGCAAGGTGTTTGAGGGTGATGGTGACGGGACTGGCTGCCTTCTTCGCCATGCTGTCTGGCCTCCTCGATTGCCAGGGAAGCCCCGGAAAAACCGGAAAAGCGCGGGGATCCCCTAAGTTCCCGGAAGGCGTAGACGATTCGGACGTGGGCTGACTATGCCGAGGGTTCCATCGGCGTGCCGAGAACAGCCGGCGCAGTCGGGAAAGGCGTCGAGAATTTCGATCTAAGACGATGAAGGGATTGCCAAAAATGGCGCGAGAGACGGGGCTCGAACCCGCGACCTCCGGCGTGACAGGCCGGCGCTCTAACCAACTGAGCTACTCCCGCGTGATGCGATGTCCGCGGAACGAGGGGGGACTTAAAGGCGGGGCTTGGTGAAGTCAAGGACGTTGCGATGCGCCGGAGCATCTCGGCTAAGCATTGCTTTGGGAAACGAAAAAGGCCGCCGGACGGCGGCCTCTGGTCAGCCCGGAATAGGGCGTGTCAGCGAATCTCGGAGGCCCTCGAACTCGTGATCGCCACCGGCTTGCCGGCCTTGATCACATGGGTGGACTGGGCGGTCTGGCTGAATTCGGCATTGGTGCGGGCTGCGATCCCGAAGGCGGCCACTGCGATGCCGGCCACCAACGCCACCACCACGATCTTCAGGTGGGTACCCCGATCTGCAGAGTGAATTGAGTGGTTCATCGAAGCCTCCCGACGGGCTTTGGCGCCGTCTGCAGGCTGACGTCTTAAGGATCATCTGTTTCCGGATCGTTTCGCGGGTTCCGCAAAATGGTTTCATTCTCCCCATTTCGCCGCTTCGCCCTGGGCAGTCTTACCTGCCGCGTAATCGCGCGGGCGTAATCCCCTCGTCATGATCGCTTCCATCGTCCGCGAACCATCCGGCAAGGGAGAAGCCCCATGAACCGTCCAGCCATCCAAGCCTCGCTCCTCGAAACCGCCCGTCCGGCGGCGCGATCGCCCTATGTGACGGCCAGGGACGGCACCAGGCTGTTCGTGCAGGACTGGGGCAACGGAAAACCGGTGCTGCTGCTGTCGGCCTGGACCTTCGATGCCAGCATCTGGGGCAGTCACATCGAAGCTCTCACGGCGAAGGGCTTTCGTTGCGTTGCGCCTGACCGGCGCGGGCATGGCCGGTCCGAGATGCCGTCCACGGGTTATGACTTGGAGACCCTGACCGACGACGTCGCCGCGGTGATCGAGGCCCGCGATCTGCGCGACGTCACGCTGGTCGGCTTCTCGATGGGGACGGTCGAGGCAGTGAACTATCTCCGACGATATGGCTCGGACCGGATCGCAAGGCTGGTGCTGGTCGCGCCGACGACGCCGTTCCTGGTCCAGACCGAGGACAATCCGGATGCGGTGCCGAGGGAGCTGATCGAGGCCGGCCACACAGCCATCGCCCGCGACTTCGCCAAATGGATCGCAGCGAACGAGGCGCCATTCTTCCTGCCCGGGACACCGGAGATCACGCGGAGCTGGATCCGCGACATGATGATGCGCGTGCCGCTGCCGGTGGCGCTGGCATGCCGCAAGACCATCTCCTTCTCCGATCTGCGCTCGGCTGCCGCCAGCATCGATCGCCCGACGCTGATCCTCCACGGCGACAAGGATGCCAGCGCGCCGCTGCCGTTGACAGGGGCCAAGACCGCAAAGCTGATCAAGGGCAGCAGGCTCGTTGTCTACGAAGGCGGCCCGCATCCGCTGCCGCTGACGCATGGCGAGCGGGTGATTGCGGACATGCTCGCCTTCATGGCGGCTTGAGAGAAGCTCGGCTCGCCCTGACGATGTCGGCGCGGATGGTCCGCGCCGCCCAGATGAACAGAAGCGCGCCGAGCGTGGTCGTGACCGCTGCGGAGAGCAGGAAATAGCGCATGGCCCATCATGGGCTGCGTCAGCCTTCGCGGATGTAATTCCCCGCTTCAAACTCGATTGGCGGCATGTTCGCATCGAAGGACACGCCGATCGGATCACGGCCCGCTTCCGTCGCTTCCAACTGCTCGCCCAGCATGCGCCGGATCATCAGGATGCCGCGGTCGCTCTGGCCGAAATGCTCCTCGGAATGAACGGTCACCGGGCCCTGGCCGACCTGGGCTTCGTAGTCGCCGGGGAATTGCTGGTGCTCTTCCTCCGTCATGTCCCACCAGAATTTGCCGTTGAACTTCGAGCGCATGCGGCCCATGTCGCCGGATGTCTTGACGCGACCGGCAACATAGATGCGGAACGAGGTGTCGTCGATCGGCAGCGTCCAGCCGATCGACTCGACGCGGGCGAATTGCGCCACGCGCGGATTGGGCACCACGCGCAGCGTGGGCAGGGCGGCTTCGGTGACGCGGTAGAACACACGGCCGTCGTCCTGCTTGCGGATCGAGCGAACGGCGATGCCGCGCGGCGTCTTGTCGAACGTCACCTCAGGCATCGAGGCCATCATGTTGGTGAATTGCGGCCCCGAAAACGAGCCGTGCAGCACCGGCACGTGGTAGGGATCGACCACGTTCTCGAAATGCTGCAGCCAGTTGCAGGGAATGATCGCCGGTCCGCCGCCGCCGATCGATGAATCGTCGGCCTCGACGAACTCGCCGTCGTCCATGTTTTCGAGGCACTCATAGCGCGGCAGTACCGGACGTTTCTCGGCCGGGCCCATATAGGCGAAGATCAGCCCGTAACGTTCCGCGACCGGATACCAGGGCTGGCGCACCTTGTCCTTGAACTGGCCGCCATCGGGCTCGCACGGCTGCTCCAGGCAATGGCCCTCGGTGTCGAACTTCCAGCCGTGATAGCAGCAGCGGATGCCGTCCTCCTCGACCTTGCCGTAATAGAGCGTGGTGCCGCGGTGGCAGCAGCGCGCGTGGAGCAGGCCGGCGCGGCCGTGCTTGTCGCGGAACAGGATCAAATCTTCGCCGAGCGCGCGGACTTTCTTCGGCTTGTCGGTGGCATCGCCGGTGAGCCCGATCGGATGCCAGTAGCGGCGCAGCAGTTCGCCCATCGGCGTGCCGCGTACGACCGAAGTGAGCTCGGTGCGCGTCTGCGCCGGCTTCATCGCATAGGCGGTGCCGAGATCGCGATCGCGCTGGGTGATCGTCATGCTGGTTCCTCCCGCCGCAGCCCTTGGGCAGGCCCAGTCGTTTCAGTGCGTTGACACAATGGAAAATAATTAGATGACAATGTCAACGATCGTCCAAGGAGACCTCCCGGTCGCATTCGGAACAGATTGCAGAGGTTGCGCTACCAAGGCTCTACGACCACTTGGCACGTCCTGGCTTTCTTGGCAGAGGTGAGCCATGAGCCAGACAGTGAGCAGGGACGGGCGTGCATCGTCCGACACGGACGACAATCATTCGCCGGCCCCGATCACCCTGATGCTGTCGTCGCGGGTGATCGTGCTTGCCAATCTGCTCAAGCGCGGTGCCATCCTGCGCTACAAGCGTCTCGCTGGGTTGTCGTCGGTCGAGTTCGGCCTGGTCGCCTCGCTTGGCCGGCGGCCGCCGATGAGCGTGGCGCGGCTCGCCGAAGCCGTCGGCCAGGACAAGGGCCAGATCAGCCGTGCACTGGCGGAGCTCGTCGCGCGCAAGCTGATCGAGAAGTCGGCAAATCCCAGGGATAGCCGCGAGGTGCTGGT
This sequence comes from Bradyrhizobium sp. BR 10261, assembly GCF_019455395.1. NCBI lineage: Bacteria > Pseudomonadati > Pseudomonadota > Alphaproteobacteria > Hyphomicrobiales > Nitrobacteraceae > Bradyrhizobium > Bradyrhizobium sp. BR 10261. The sequence continues at coordinate 83,952 of NZ_JACOFQ010000030.1, read as the reverse complement.
GTCGCTGACGCCGGCCGGCCTCGCCGCGCATGATGTGATCGTCGAAGGCGCGCAGGAGCGCAACCGGATGCTGCTGGCGGAATTGAGCAAGGACGAGCTCGAGACGCTGCTCGCTCAGATCGATCGTCTCACCGCGACCGCGGAGGCGATGCTCGAGGCCGAGAAGGATGCGCGCTGATCGTTCGGTCATCTCCGGACATGACGCATTCGCCAGACAAGGCTCGGCCCCGTCATGATGCATGGCTCGCCTGACCGCGTGCGGCTGTGGATACGCGTCCTTGCGGTACCAGGCCTGCTCGCGGCCGCGACCATCACGGGTCTGTTGGCTGCACTGCTCGGGGGAATATGATCCAGTATGTCGCCCGGGTAACAGTCTGGGCCCCGATCGCGGTCATTGGCTGCGTTGGGTGCGTCGCGGCAGCCAAAAAAATCAGGCCATTTTCTCCGACGATCGGCGGCAAATAGCGGGGCGCGGGCGGTCCGCCGCAATCCCAGAACAGCTGCCCTGCAAAGCTTTCGCCGCCCTTGTCGCGTCCGGCGATCTGCTTCATACCAGCCGCGGGGTGATTCCGGGATTCCACCGGTCTGGGAGCAGCAAAGGGCCTGAAAAGAGCGTGTCTTGCGCCCATTGGTGCACTGCGCTAAGGCTCAGAATAATTCCAAATCGGACGAATCCGTGGCTGTCCCGAGGCTGCGGGAAAAAGGGCTCGTCAATGAGCGGCATTCTACAGAACTATCTTCCACTCGTCGTCTTTATAGGGGTAGCGGCCATCATCGGCCTGGTGCTCCTGATCGCGCCCTTCATCGTGGCGTTCCAGCAGCCGGACCCGGAAAAGCTGTCGGCGTATGAGTGCGGTTTCAACGCCTTCGACGATGCCCGCATGAAGTTCGACGTCCGCTTCTATCTGGTCGCGATCCTCTTCATCATCTTCGACCTCGAGGTGGCGTTCCTGTTTCCCTGGGCGGTGGCGTTCGGCAAGCTTGGCGCGACCGGCTTCTGGTCCATGCTGGTGTTCCTCGCCGTGCTGACGGTGGGCTTCGCCTATGAATGGAAGAAAGGCGCACTCGAATGGGATTGAACCCTGTATCGTCCTCGGGTCCGGCGATCGCGCCGGCCCCGAAGGGCATTCTGGATCCGTCGACCGGCAAGCCGGTCGGGGCCAATGATCCGTTCTTCCTCGAGGTCAATTCCGAGCTGTCCGACAAGGGCTTCTTCACGGCTGCGACCGACGATCTCATCACCTGGGCGCGCACCGGCTCCCTGATGTGGATGACCTTCGGTCTCGCCTGCTGCGCGGTCGAGATGATGCAGGTGTCGATGCCGCGTTATGACGTCGAGCGGTTCGGCTTTGCGCCGCGTGCCTCGCCGCGCCAGTCCGACGTGATGATCGTCGCGGGCACGCTGACCAACAAGATGGCGCCGGCGCTGCGCAAGGTCTATGACCAGATGCCCGAGCCCCGCTATGTCATCTCGATGGGCTCCTGCGCCAATGGCGGCGGCTATTATCACTATTCCTACTCGGTCGTGCGCGGCTGCGACCGCATCGTGCCGATCGACATCTACGTGCCGGGCTGTCCGCCCACGGCGGAAGCGCTGCTCTACGGCGTGCTGCTGCTGCAGAAGAAGATCCGCCGCATCGGCACCATCGAACGCTAAGGTTTTACGTCATGGACGACGCCAAGCTCGACGCCCTGGGGCAGACGATCGTGAGCGCGCTTCCGGGGGCCGCCACCGGTTATCAGGTGGCCTTCAACCAACTCACGGTTGATGTCGAGGTCAGCAAGATCGTCGAGGTGGTCAAGTACCTCCGCGACGATCCGAACTGCCGTTTCGTCAACTTCACCGACATCACGGCGACCGACTATCCGTCGCGCGAGAAGCGTTTCGACGTGATCTATCACTTCCTGTCACCGACCCTGAACACCCGCATCCGCCTCAAGGCCCAGGCCGACGAGACCACGCAGGTGCCGTCGCTGATCGAGGTGTTCCCCGGCGCCGACTGGTTCGAGCGCGAGGCCTACGACCTCTACGGCGTGTTCTTCGTCGGTCATCCCGACATGCGCCGCATCCTCACCGATTACGGCTTCGAGGGGCATCCGCTGCGCAAGGATTTCCCGCTGACCGGCTTCCTCGAGGTCCGCTACGACGACCAGGAGAAGCGCGTGGTGTACGAGCCTGTGAGGCTCAACCAGGAATTCCGCAAGTTCGACTTTTTGTCTCCGTGGGAAGGCGCCGATTATCCGGTCCTTCCGGGGGATGAAAAAGCAGGGCCGAAGGTCTGATCATGAACGAGCAACCCGAACAGCTTCGCAACTTTACGATCAACTTTGGGCCGCAGCATCCGGCGGCACACGGCGTTCTGCGTCTTGTGCTCGAATTGGATGGTGAGGTGGTCGCACGCGTCGATCCGCACATTGGACTTCTGCATCGTGGCACGGAGAAGCTGATCGAGCAGAAGACCTATCTCCAGGCGATCCCGTATTTCGACCGGCTCGACTACGTCGCGCCGATGAACCAGGAGCACGCCTTCTGCCTGGCCGCCGAAAAGCTGCTGGGCATCGAGGTGCCGCGCCGCGGCCAGCTGATCCGCGTGCTCTATTGCGAGATCGGCCGCATTCTCTCGCATCTTCTCAACGTCACCACGCAGGCGATGGACGTCGGCGCGCTGACCCCGCCGCTGTGGGGTTTTGAAGAGCGCGAGAAGCTGATGGTGTTCTACGAGCGCGCCTCGGGCAGCCGTATGCATGCAGCCTTCTTCCGCGTCGGCGGCGTGCATCAGGACCTGCCGCAGAAGCTGGTCGACGATATCGAGGCCTGGTGCGATCCGTTCCTGAAGGTCGTGGACGATCTCGATCGCCTCCTTACCGCCAACCGCATCTTCAAGCAGCGCAACGTCGACATCGGCGTGGTGCCGCTGAAGGAAGCCTGGGAGTGGGGTTTTTCGGGCGTGATGGTGCGCGGCTCGGGCGCGGCCTGGGACCTGCGCAAGTCGCAGCCCTATGAGTGCTACGCCGAGATGGATTTCGACATTCCGATCGGCAAGAACGGCGACTGCTACGACCGCTACCTGATCCGCATGGAAGAGATGCGTCAGGCCGTGCGCATCATGAAGCAGTGCATCCAGAAGCTGAACGCGCCTGACGGCAAGGGGCCCGTTGTCGTCGAAGACAACAAGGTCGCACCGCCCCGCCGTGGCGAGATGAAGCGCTCGATGGAAGCGCTGATCCATCACTTCAAGCTCTACACCGAAGGCGTGCGCGTGCCGGAGGGCGAGGTCTACGCCGCGGTCGAGGCGCCGAAGGGCGAGTTCGGCGTCTATCTCGTCTCCGACGGCACCAACAAGCCCTACAAGTGCAAGATCCGCGCGCCGGGCTTCGCCCATCTCCAGGCGATGGACCACATCTGCCGCGGCCATCTGCTCGCTGACGTCTCGGCCATTCTCGGCTCGCTCGACATCGTGTTCGGAGAGGTCGATCGGTGATGGCGCAGGCGCCAATCCAGTTTGACCGTGCCTCGGGGGCCCTTGAAGGGGCCAACCTGTGGGAGCGGACGGCTGCCTTGGCGCTGGTGACGGGATCGAAGATCTCCTCGCATTTCTCGCACATGGGCTACATCGCCTGCGCGAATTTGCTGCGGAAAACGCTGCCCGAGCGCAACATCGCCATCAAGCTCAACCCGGACGCGGTGTTCGAATTTCCTTACGGCGATGGCTATTGGAGCAAGCTGCTCAACCGTACCTATTGCTACGAGGACGAGCTGGAGCTGTTGTTCACCGACTCCATCGACGTCGACTACACGTTGATCGATTGCGGCGCCAATTACGGCTACTGGTCGGTGCTGGTATCGAGCAGGCCGTTCGGCGCGCACAAGGCGATCGCGATCGAGCCGTCGGGCCAGAACTATCCGAAGCTTGCCAACAATGCCCGTATCAACGGCAATCGCTTCGAGACCATGAAGTGCGCGATCGGCGCTGCCCGCGGCACCGCGCGTTTGTCAGGCACCAAGCACGAAGCCTTCAGCATCGCCGGCGCCGCAGCGGCTGGCGGTGAAGAAGTGCCCGTCCTTGCGCTCGACGACCTGATCGACGACGGCAAGGTTGCTGCGACTGGCAAATACCTGATCAAGCTCGACGTCGAGGGCGTCGAGATCGAGGCGATCAAGGGCGGCGCCCGCCTGCTTCAGACCGACAGCGTCATCATCTGCGAGGAGCACGGCAGCGACCGCTCGCATGCGGTGTCGCGCTACATCCTCGAACAAACCCCCTTGAAGCTGATCGTGCTCGATCCGCGCACCAACCGGCTGGAGACCGTGACCGAGCTGTCGATCCTCGACCGCATCAAGGTCTCGACCCATGTCGGCTACAACGTTTTCGGCACCGCAAGCGCGTTCTGGCAGGACAGGATCGATGCCCTGAACGCCAAAAACGCGCGCCGTATGCAGTGAGAGATTAAGAGATGTCCGTTCGCCGATTAGCACCGAAGGAAGTCCAGCCCGCGAGCTTTACGTTCACGGAGGAGAACCTCGCGTTCGCCAAGCAGCAGATCGCGAAATATCCGGCCGGACGCCAGGCCTCGGCCGTCATCGCCATTCTCTGGCGCGTCCAGGAACAGCACGAGGGCTGGGTGTCGGAAGCCGCGATCCGCGCCGTCGCCGACCTGCTCGACATGCCCTATATCCGCGTGCTCGAGGTCGCGACCTTCTACACGATGTTCCAGCTCGCACCGGTCGGTAAGAAGGCCCACGTCCAGGTCTGCGGCACCACGCCGTGCCGGTTGCGCGGTGCCGAAGATTTGATCCATGTCTGCGAGAGCCGGATCCATCACGATCCCTTCCACCTCTCCAAGGACGGCAATTTCAGCTGGGAAGAGGTGGAGTGCCTCGGGGCCTGCGTGAACGCGCCGATGGTGCTGATCGGCAAGGACACCTATGAGGACCTGACCGCGGAAAGCTTTGGCAAAGTGCTCGACGGCTTTGCCTCGGGCAACCCGCCCAAGCCCGGCCCGCAGAACGGCCGCCAGTTCTCCGCACCGATGGGCGGGCCGACCACGCTGAAGGAGACCTCCTGATGGGTCTTCCGTCCAAGGCGATCAGGGGGAGCGAAGCCGTGAAGAAAGTTGGCTTCATCGCCATGCACGCCGCGCTCGCCGCCACCTTCATGTTCCTGCTGCAGCGCTTCGTGATGAACGCGACGCAGGAAACCAGTCTGCTCTGGGCGCTGACCTTCGCCGTCTGCGCCGCCGGGCTTGCCTACAAGCAGGCCAACCGTTGATCGGAAAGCACTGATATGCTCGAGGACAAGGACCGTATCTTCAAGAACCTCTACGGCCTCCACGATTGGGGGCTCGAGGGCGCGCGGCGCCGCGGCGCCTGGGATGGCACCAAGAACATCATCGACAAGGGCCGCGACTGGATCATCAACGAGATGAAGGCCTCGGGGCTGCGCGGCCGTGGCGGCGCCGGCTTCCCGACCGGTCTGAAGTGGTCCTTCATGCCGAAGGAATCCACCGACGGCCGTCCGAGCTATCTCGTCGTCAACGCCGACGAATCCGAGCCCGGCACCTGCAAGGACCGCGAGATCATGCGGCACGATCCGCATCTGCTGGTCGAGGGCTGCCTGATCGCGAGCTTCGCGATGAACGCGCATGCCTGCTACATCTATGTCCGCGGCGAGTTCATCCGCGAGCGCGAGCGCCTGCAGGCCGCGATCGACCAGGCCTATGAGGCCAAGCTGATCGGCAAGGACAACGTCAACGGCTGGCCTTTCGACCTCTACGTCGCGCACGGCGCCGGTGCCTATATCTGCGGCGAGGAGACCGCGCTGCTCGAAAGCCTCGAAGGCAAGAAGGGCCAGCCGCGCCTGAAGCCGCCGTTCCCGGCCAATGTTGGCCTGTTCGGCTGCCCGACCACCGTCAACAACGTCGAGTCCATCGCCGTTGCGCCGGACATCCTGCGCCGCGGCGCGGCCTGGTTCGCCGGCATCGGCCGTCCGAACAATGTCGGCACCAAGCTGTTCTGCATCTCCGGTCATGTCGAGCGGCCCTGCAACGTCGAAGAGGCCATGGGCATTCCGTTCCGTGAGCTGATCGACAAGCATTGCGGCGGCATTCGCGGCGGCTGGGACAACCTCAAGGCCGTGATCCCGGGCGGCTCGTCGGTGCGCATGGTGCCGGCCGAGCAGATCATCGACACGCCGATGGATTTCGACAGCCTGAGCAAGCTGCGCTCGGGTCTCGGCACCGCGGCCGTGATCGTGATGGACAAGTCGACCGATTTGATCCGCGCCATCGCCCGCATCTCCTATTTCTACAAGCATGAGAGCTGCGGCCAGTGCACGCCGTGCCGCGAAGGCACGGGGTGGATGTGGCGCGTCTTGACCCGCATGGCTGAAGGCCGCGCGCATAAGCGCGAAATCGACATGCTGCTCGAGGTGACAAAACAGATCGAGGGCCACACCATCTGCGCGCTCGGCGATGCAGCCGCCTGGCCGATCCAGGGCCTGATCACGCACTTCCGTCACGAGATCGAAGCGCGCATCGACCAGTATTCGCACAGGGCCGACATCGACGATGCCGGCGTCCGCGATCCCGTGAACATGGTCGCGGCGGAGTAGAGAGAATGACCAAGCTCATCATCGACGGCAAAGAGATCGATGTCCCCGCCGATTACACGCTGCTTCAGGCGTGCGAGGCGGCCGGCGCCGAGATTCCGCGCTTCTGCTACCACGAGCGCCTGTCGATCGCCGGCAATTGCCGGATGTGCCTCGTCGAGGTGAAGGGCGGCCCGAAGCCGGTCGCATCCTGCGCCTGGGGCGTGCGTGACTGTCGTCCGGGCCCGAAGGGCGAGCCGCCGGAGATTTCCACGCGTTCGCCGATGGTGAAGAAGGCACGCGAAGGCGTAATGGAATTCCTTCTGATCAACCATCCGCTGGACTGCCCGATCTGCGACCAGGGCGGCGAGTGCGACCTGCAGGACCAGGCGATGGGCTATGGTGTCGACACCAGCCGCTTCGCCGAGAACAAGCGCGCGGTCGAGGACAAGTATCTTGGCGCGCTGGTCAAGACCTCGATGAACCGCTGCATCCAGTGCACGCGCTGCGTCCGCTTCTCGGCGGAAGTTGCCGGCGCCCCAGAAATGGGCGCGACGGGGCGCGGCGAGGACATGGAGATCACGACCTATCTCGAGCACGCGCTGACGTCGGAGCTGCAAGGCAATCTCGTCGACATCTGCCCGGTCGGCGCACTGACCTCTAAACCTTATGCTTTCGCTGCGCGTCCCTGGGAGCTCGGCAAGACGCAGTCGATCGACGTCATGGACGGCTTGGGCTCGGCGATCCGCGTCGACACCCGCGGCCGTGAAGTGATGCGCGTGCTGCCGCGCATCAACGAGGCCGTGAACGAAGAGTGGATCTCCGACAAGACCCGCCACATCGTCGACGGTCTGCGCACCCAGCGCCTCGACCGGCCCTATATCCGCGAAGCCGGCAAGCTGCGCGCGGCGAGCTGGCCGGAAGCCTTTGCGGCGATCGCCTCCAAGGCGGCGCGCACCGACGGCAAGCGCATCGGCGCGATCGCTGGCGATCTCGCCGGCGTCGAAGAGATGTTCGCGCTGAAGGATCTGCTCGCCAAATTCGGCTCGGCCAACCTGGCGGTGCAGGGCGGTGACGCCTTCGATCCCGCGCTCGGCCGCGGCTCCTACATCTTCAACCCGACGCTGGCAGGTGTCGAGCAGGCCGATGCGCTGCTCATCATCGGCGCCAATCCGCGCAAGGAGGCGGCCGTGTTCAACGCCCGCATCCGCAAGCGCTGGCGCGCCGGCGGCTTCAAGGTCGGCGTGATCGGCACCAAGGCCGATCTCACCTATGACTATGACCATCTCGGCGCAGGCACCGAGACGCTCGGGGAGCTCGCCGCCGGCAAGCACTCCTTCATGGACGTGCTGAAGAACGCCAAGAACCCGATCATTCTCGTTGGCGCAGGCGCGGCCGCTCGTCACGACGGCGCCGCCATTCTGGCTGCCGCCGCCAAGCTCGCGCTCGACGTGGGCGCGGTCAAGGACGGCTGGAACGGCTTTGGCGTGCTGCACGAGACCGCTTCGCGGGTCGGCGCGCTCGACATCGGCTTCGTCGCCGGTCCGGGCGGGCTGAACGCCGCGCAGATGACGACGTTCGGCACGCTGGACCTCTTGTTCCTGCTCGGCGCCGACGAGATCAAGGCGCCGGACGGCACTTTCGTCGTCTACATCGGCACCCATGGCGACCGTGGCGCGCACCGCGCCGACGTGATCCTGCCGGCGGCCGCCTACACCGAGAAATCGGCGATCTACGTCAACACCGAAGGTCGCGTGCAGATGACCGGTCGCGCCGCGTTCCCGCCCGGCGAAGCCCGCGAGGACTGGGCGATCATCCGTGCGCTCTCGGAGGCGCTCGGCAAGAAGCTCGGCTATGACTCCCTTAGCGCGCTGCGCCAGGCGATCTTCAAGGCCGTGCCGCATCTGATCCGTCTCGACCAGATCGAAGCCGGCTCCGCCGACCAGATCAAGAAGCTGGCGGGGAAGGGCGGCTCGCCCGAGAAGGCGCCGTTCAAGCCTGTCATCGAGGACTTCTATTTGACCAACCCAATCGCGCGTGCGTCCGCCGTGATGGCGGAATGCTCGCGGCTTGCCTCCGGGCAGATGCTGACCGCAGCGGAGTGAGCTGATGGAATTCTTCGAAAGCGCATTCTGGACCGGCTTCCTCTGGCCGCTGATCATCATGATCGCGGAGAGCGTGCTGGTGCTCGTCGTCCTCTTGATCGCGATCGCCTACATTCTGCTGGCCGACCGCAAGATCTGGGCGGCGGTGCAGATCCGCCGCGGCCCGAACGTGGTCGGGCCCTGGGGCCTGTTCCAGTCCTTTGCCGACCTGCTCAAATTCGTGCTGAAGGAGCCGATCATTCCGTCAGGCGCCAACAAGGGCGTGTTCCTGCTGGCGCCCTTGGTGTCCTGCGTGCTCGCGCTGGCGGCCTGGGCGGTGATCCCGACCAATCTCGGCTGGGTGATCTCCGACATCAATGTCGGCATCCTCTTCATCTTCGCGATCTCGTCGCTGTCGATCTACGGCATCATCATGGCCGGCTGGTCGTCGAACTCGAAGTATCCGTTCCTGGCCGCGCTGCGCTCGGCGGCGCAGATGGTGTCCTACGAGGTCTCGATCGGCTTCGTCATCATCACCGTGCTGCTCTGCGCCGGCACGCTGAACCTGTCGGCCGTGGTCGAGGCCCAGCATGTCCGCGGCCTTGCCAGCCTGATCGGGCTGCCGCAGCTCACCATCCTGAACTGGTACGTCTGGCCGCTGTTCCCGATGTTCGTGGTGTTCTACGTCTCGGCGCTGGCGGAAACCAACCGTCCGCCCTTCGACCTCGTCGAAGCCGAATCCGAGCTGGTCGCCGGCTTCATGGTCGAATACGGCTCGACGCCGTATCTGCTGTTCATGCTCGGCGAGTACGTCGCGATCGTCACCATGTGCGCGATGGCCACGATCCTCTTCCTCGGAGGCTGGCTGCCCCCGGTGGACCTGCCGCCGTTCAACTGGGTGCCGGGGATCATCTGGTTCTCGCTGAAACTGTTCTTCATGTTCTTCCTGTTCGCGATGGCAAAGGCGATCGTGCCGCGCTACCGCTACGACCAACTGATGCGCCTCGGCTGGAAGGTGTTCCTGCCGCTCTCGCTGGTGATGGTGGTGGTGGTGGCGGGCGTGCTGCAATTCGCCGGCATCGCGCCGAAGTGAGGGCCGTCATGGGTATCAACATCAACGCCACCGCGCGCTCGCTTCTGCTGTCGGAATTCGTCTCGGCGTTCTTCCTCGCCATGCGCTATTTCTTCCAGCCGAAGCCGACGCTGAACTATCCGTTCGAGAAGGGCCCGATCTCGCCGCGCTTCCGCGGCGAGCATGCGCTGCGCCGCTATCCGAACGGCGAAGAGCGCTGCATCGCTTGCAAGCTGTGCGAAGCGGTCTGCCCGGCGCAGGCCATCACCATCGAGGCCGGCCCGCGACGCAACGACGGCACCCGCCGCACCGTGCGCTACGACATCGACATGGTGAAGTGCATCTATTGCGGCCTCTGCCAGGAGGCCTGTCCGGTCGACGCCATCGTCGAAGGTCCGAACTTCGAGTTCGCGACCGAGACCCGCGAGGAACTGTTCTATGACAAGGCCAAGCTGCTCGCCAACGGCGACCGCTGGGAACGCGAGATCGCGAAAGCGATCGAGCTCGACGCGCCGTACCGGTGAGGTGAGGGCATGATCCTTCCCGCCACCCTCTCGTCATTCCGGGGCGCGCGCAGCGCGAACCCGGAATCTCGCGCCACAACCTCTGGATTCCGGGTTCGCGCTGGCGCGCGCCCCGGAATGACGGGAGTTTCTCGATGATCCTTCCCGCGCTCTTCTTTTATCTCTTCGCAGCCGTCTGCGTTGCCTCGGCCGTGATGGTGATTGTCTCGCGCAATCCCGTGCACTCCGTGCTGTACCTGATCCTGGCCTTCGTCAACGCCTCCGGCCTGTTCGTGCTGATGGGCGCCGAATTCCTCGGCATGATGCTGATCGTCGTCTATGTCGGCGCGGTCGCGGTGCTGTTCCTGTTCGTGATCATGATGCTCGACGTCGACTTCCTCGAGCTGCGCGAAGGCTTCATCCAGTACCTGCCGGTCGGCGTCGTGATCGGCGGCATCTTCCTGTTCGAGCTGCTCTTGACCGTCGGCGCCTGGGTCATCAACCCGACCGTCAGCAAGACCATCACGTCGCCGATCCCGAGCAACGTCTCGAACACCGAGGCGCTCGGCCTCGTGCTCTATACGAAATACATCCACTACTTCCAGCTTGCGGGCATGGTGCTGCTGGTCGCCATGATCGGCGCCATCGTGCTGACGCTGCGCCACAAGGCGAGCGTCAAGCGGCAGGACATCAACGTTCAGAACGCACGCACGCCCGACTTGGCGATGGCGATGCGCAAGGTGGCGCCGGGGCAGGGGCTCTCGGATGCCGACGCGGCGGAGTGGGTGAAATGACGATCGGGCTCGGACATTATCTGGCGGTCGGCGCGATCCTGTTCACGCTCGGCATCCTCGGCATCTTCCTGAACCGCAAGAACATCATCGTCATCCTGATGTCGATCGAGCTGATCCTGCTCTCGGTCAACATCAACCTGGTGGCATTCTCGACCTTCCTCGGCGACATCGTCGGTCAGGTCTTCGCGCTGCTGGTCTTGACCGTTGCGGCCGCCGAAGCCGCGATCGGCCTTGCCATCCTGGTGGTCTATTTCCGCAACCGCGGCTCGATCGCGGTTGAGGACGTCAATCTGATGAAGGGCTGAGCGCTCAAATGGTTCAGGCAATCGTTTTTCTGCCGCTGCTGGGCGCCATTCTGGCTGGCCTGATCTCGCTCGTCGGCGCGCACGGCCGCAACCCCTCGGGCGACGAGGTCGAGCATCACGGCGATCACGGCCATGGTGCGCACGCCCATGCGTCCGATACGATCAACGAAGACGCGTCCGTCATCCACGAGTCTCATCACGAGCCCGGCGACGGGCATGATGACCACGGTCACGGCCCGGCCGAGCCGGCCGCAGCCGGCTCGCGCGGTGCCGAGCTGATCACGACGGCGCTGCTGTTCGTCTCGGCGGCGCTGTCCTGGATGACGCTGGTGGATGTCGGCTTCAATGGCCACGACGTCCGGTATCAGCTCCTGCCCTGGATATTCTCCGGCGAGCTCGAAGTCTGGTGGAGCTTGCGCGTCGACACGCTCACCGCCGTGATGCTGGTGGTGGTGACGACGGTGTCTTCGCTCGTGCACCTCTATTCCATCGGTTACATGGACGAGGATCCGTACCGGCCGCGCTTCTTCGGCTACCTCTCGCTGTTCACCTTCGCCATGCTGATGCTGGTGACGGCCGATAACCTCGTGCAGCTGTTCTTCGGCTGGGAAGGCGTGGGTCTGGCGAGCTATCTCCTGATCGGCTTCTGGTACCAGAAGCCGTCGGCCAACGCCGCCGCCATCAAGGCCTTCGTGGTCAACCGCGTCGGCGATTTCGGCTTCGCGCTCGGCATCTTCGCGATCTTCGCGCTGGTCGGCTCGACTGATTTCGAGACCATCTTCCATGCCGCGCCGGGCCTGTCAGGCAAGACCATCGACTTCTTCGGCTGGCATGTGGATGCGCTGACGCTGACCTGCGTGCTGCTGTTCATGGGCGCGATGGGCAAGTCGGCGCAGTTCCTGCTGCACACCTGGTTGCCGGACGCGATGGAAGGCCCGACCCCCGTGTCGGCGCTGATCCACGCCGCGACCATGGTCACCGCCGGCGTGTTCATGGTGGCGCGGCTGTCGCCGCTGTTCGAGCTCGCTCCGAACGCGCAGGCCGTCGTGATGTTCTTCGGCGCCACCACGGCGTTCTTCGCCGCGACCGTCGGTCTCGTCCAGAACGACATCAAGCGCATCGTCGCCTACTCGACCTGTTCCCAGCTCGGCTACATGTTCGTGGCGATGGGCGCGGGGGCCTATTCGGTCGGCATGTTCCATCTGTTCACGCACGCCTTCTTCAAGGCGCTGCTGTTCCTGGGCTCCGGCTCGGTGATCTACGCGATGCACCACGAGCAGGACATCCGCAACATGGGCGGCCTCTGGAAGAAGATCCCGTACACGTTCGCGGTGATGACCGTCGGCACGCTGGCGCTGACCGGCTTCCCGCTGTTCGCCGGCTACTTCTCCAAGGACGCGATCATCGAATCTGCCTATGCCTCGCATAACCCGTTCTCGACCTACGCCTACCTGCTGACGATCGTCGCCGCCGGCCTGACCTCGTTCTATTCCTGGCGTCTGGTGTTCAAGACCTTCTTCGGCGAACCCCACGACCAGGAGCACTACGAAGCCGCGCATGAAAGCCCGATCTGGATGCTGATCCCGATCGGCGTGCTCGCCGTCGGTTCGGTGCTGGCCGGATTCCCGTTCAAGGAGCTGTTCACCGGACCGCACGGCGTGGAGGAGTTCTTCCGCGAGTCCGTGAAGATGAACCCGCATATCCTCGAGGATATGGAGCACATGCCGCATCTGTTGGGCTGGCTGCCCTTCCTGATGATGGTCGGTGGCTTCCTGGTGTCCTACACGTTCTACATCCGCAAACCGTATTTGCCGGTCGAGCTCGCGAACACGCAGCCGATGCTGTACCAGTTCCTGCTCAACAAATGGTACTTCGACGAGCTCTACGATCTCATCTTCGTCCGTCCGGCGAAGTGGATCGGCTACCAGCTCTGGAAGAAGGGCGACGGCTTCATCATTGACGGCTTCGGCCCCGACGGCGTCTCCGCCCGCGTGCTGGATGTCACCCGCAACGTCGTCAAGATCCAGACCGGCTATCTCTATCACTATGCATTCGCCATGCTGATCGGCGCCGCCGGCCTGATCACCTGGTTCATGTTCGGCTTTGGAGGCCAGTAAATGACAACCTGGCCCATCCTTTCGGTCACGACGTTCCTGCCGCTGGTCGGCGCGCTGATCGTCTACCTGAGCCGCGGTGACGACGAGGCTAGCAGGAGCAATTCGCGCTGGATCGCGCTGTGGACCACGATCATCACCTTCGCCGTGTCGGTGATCCTGGTCATGCGCTTCGACCCTGGTAATGCCGACTTCCAGTTCGTCGAGAAGTCGGCCTGGCTCGCCACCGGCATCACCTATCACATGGGCGTCGACGGCATCTCGCTGCCGCTGGTGATCCTGACCACCGCGATCATGCCGTTCTGCATCATCGCGAGCTGGAAGGCGATCTCGAACCGCGTCCGCGAATACATGATGGCGTTCCTGATCCTGGAAACGCTGATGATCGGCACGTTCTCGGCGCTCGATCTCGTGCTGTTCTACCTGTTCTTCGAGGGCGGCCTGATCCCGATGTTCCTGATCATCGGCGTCTGGGGCGGTCCGCGCCGGGTCTATGCCTCGTTCAAGTTCTTCCTCTACACGCTGCTCGGCTCGGTCTTGATGCTGCTCGCCATCATGGCGCTGTACTGGAACGGCGGCACCACCGACATCCCGACGCTGATGCATACGGCCGTGCCGCGATCGTTGCAGACCTGGGCCTGGCTCGCCTTCTTCGCCTCCTTCGCGGTGAAGATGCCGATGTGGCCGGTGCACACCTGGCTTCCCGATGCGCACGTCGAGGCGCCGACCGCGGGCTCCGTGGTGCTCGCGGCGATCCTCCTGAAGATGGGCGGCTACGGCTTCCTGCGCTTCTCGCTGCCGATGTTCCCGCTGGCCTCGCACGACTTCGCGCCGCTGATCTTCACCCTGTCCGTGATTGCCATCATCTACACCTCGCTGGTGGCGTTGATGCAGGAGGATATGAAGAAGCTGATCGCATACTCGTCGGTCGCGCATATGGGCTTCGTCACCATGGGCATCTTCGCCGGCACCATGCAGGGCGTTGCCGGCGGCGTGTTCCAGATGATCTCGCACGGCATCGTCTCGGGCGCGCTGTTCCTCTGCGTCGGCGTCGTCTACGACCGCCTGCACACGCGCGAGATCGCGGCCTATGGCGGCCTCGTCAACCGGATGCCGCTCTACGCCCTGACCTTCATGGTCTTCACCATGGCCAATGTCGGTCTGCCCGGCACGTCGGGCTTCGTCGGCGAGTTCATGACGCTGCTCGGCACCTTCAAGGTCTCGATCCCGACCGCCTTCTTCGCCACGACGGGAGTGATCCTGTCGGCTGCCTACGCGCTGTGGCTCTATCGCAAGGTCGTGTTCGGGGCGCTGGTCAAGCCGACGCTGATGAGCATGAAGGATCTCACCTTACGCGAATGCGTGACCCTGTTCCCGCTGATCGCGCTGACGATCCTGTTCGGCGTCTATCCGAAGCCGGTGCTCGACATGTCGGCCGCCTCGGTTCAGCAACTCGTTAATAACTACAACACCGCTGTGACGGCCGTGAAGGCCGCCGCACTGCTCCAGTGATCGGGCAGGTCAGGATATCGTCATGAGCATTACGACTGCAGGTTATCAACTGGCGCCGGTGCTGCCCGAGATCGTGCTCGCGATCGGCGCCATGGCGCTTCTGATGCTCGGCGCTTATCGCGGGCAGGGGACCACCGGCGCGGTGACGACGCTCGCGGTGCTGCTTCTGATCCTGGTCGGCGTGCTCGAATACACGCTGCCCGCGGGCAAGCAGGTGACGTTCGGCGGCAGCTTCATCGTCGACGACTTCGCCCGCTTCATGAAGATCCTGGCCCTGGTCGGCTCGGCCGTGACGCTGATCCTGTCGACCGAGTTCCTGGCTGACGCGTCGCGCCGCATCTTCGAATACGCCATTCTGGTGCTGCTCTCGACGCTCGGCATGATGGTGCTGATCTCGGCCGGCGACCTGATCTCGCTCTATCTCGGCCTCGAGCTGATGTCGCTCGCGCTCTACGTCGTGGCGGCCTCGAACCGGGACAACGCCAAGTCCACCGAGGCCGGCCTGAAGTATTTCGTGCTGGGCGCGCTGTCATCGGGCATGCTGCTGTATGGCGCCTCGCTGGTCTACGGCTTCACCGGCACCGTCAGCTTCACCGGCATCGCAACGGCCGCGACCGCCGCGAATGTCGGCCTGGTGTTCGGCCTGGTCTTCCTGCTCGCCGGCCTCTGCTTCAAGGTCTCGGCCGTGCCGTTCCACATGTGGACGCCGGACGTGTATGAGGGCGCGCCGACGCCGGTCACCGCCTTCTTCGCTTCCGCGCCGAAGGTCGCAGCGCTCGCGGTCTTCACCCGTGTCACGCTGACGGCGTTCCCCGGCATCGTCTCGCAATGGCAGCAGATCCTGGTGTTCGTGGCGATCGCCTCGATGGTGCTGGGCTCGTTCGCCGCGATCGGCCAGAGCAACATCAAGCGCCTGATGGCCTATTCCTCGATCGGCCATATGGGCTTTGCCCTGGTCGGCCTCGCCTCCGGCACCGTCGAAGGCGCGCAGGGCGTGCTGATGTACATCGTGATCTATGTCGCGATGACGCTCGGCTCGTTCTCGATCATCCTCGCCATGAAGCGCAACGGCCAGGCCGTCGAGCAGATCAGCGATTTCGCCGGTCTCTCCCGCACCAACCCGCTGCTCGCCTTCATGTTCGCGATGCTGCTGTTCTCGCTCGCCGGCATTCCGCCGCTCGCCGGCTTCTTCGCCAAATGGTATGTCTTCGTCGCCGCCATCAAGGCGAATTTGTTCACCCTGGCCGTGATCGGCGTGCTCTCCAGCGTCGTGGGCGCCTACTACTATCTGGCCATCGTCAAGACCATGTATTTCGACGAGCCGGCCGGCCAGGTTGATCCCGTCAGGGTCGAGGTCAAGACGGTGCTGGCGGTCGCAGGCCTGTTCAACCTGCTGTTCGCCCTGTTTGCGGGCCCGGTGGTGAGCGTCGCCTCCGCCGCTGCAAAATCGCTGTTTTAGGATGGGGTTCGCGCTCGGTCCTCGCGCGATCGCGGCGGGCTACAAGCTCGCCGCCCTTGAGCGGACCGGCTCGACCAATGCCGATGCCATCGAAGCGGCCCGCGCCGGCGAACGCGGGCCGATCTGGTTCGTCACATCAGAGCAGACCGCCGGCCGCGGCCGTCGCCAACGGCCCTGGATCGCGCCCAAGGGTAATCTCGCCGCCAGCGTCCTCGAAGTCCTCGACGTCGCCCCAGCGGTGGCTGCTACGATTGGTTTTGCAGCAGGGCTGGCAGAGGAGGCGGCCTTGGAGAAAGTCAGCCTCGAGGCCGCGCTACGGCTCGGCGAGGGCAGGCCGCGCTACGCCCTGAAATGGCCCAACGACGTCCTCGCCGACGGCAAGAAGCTGGTCGGCATTGGCCTCGAGGCCGAAGCCGTCGGCGATCGCCTCGCCATCGTGGTCGGTATCGGCACCAACATCGTGGCGGCGCCAGAGGGCACGCCGACGCCCGCGGTGTCGCTCGCAGCCCTCGGCGTCCAGATCAGCGCGGAAGAGCTGTTCGCGGCGCTGTCGGACGCCTGGGTCGAATTCCGCGGCATTTGGGACAATGGCCGCGGCTTTGCCGAGATCCGTAAGCTGTGGCTGCAGCGCGCCGCCCGCCTGGGCGAGCCGATCGCGATCCATACGGGAACCACGGTCTTGGAAGGCATCTTCGACACGATCGACGACACCGGCTGCCTGATCATCCGCACCGCGGAGGGCGGCCTTGTGCCCGTGGCGGCGGGCGAAGTGTTCTTCGGCCCGGCCCGTTCGGTGGGAGCTGCATGATGGCGAGGCCCGACGAACTGGTATTTGCGCCGCTCGGCGGTGTCGGCGAGATCGGCATGAACCTGTCGGTCTATGGCCTTGGCAACCGCCAACAGCGTTCCTGGTTGGCAGTCGATCTCGGCGTCTCCTTCGGCGACGAGGAGCATCTGCCCGGCATCGATTTGATCATGCCCGACATCAGCTTCCTGGAGAAGGAACGCAAGAATCTGATGGGCCTGGTGCTGACGCACGCCCATGAGGACCATTTCGGCGCCATCATCGACCTCTGGCCGAAACTGAAATGCCCGATCTACGCAACGCAATTCAGCGCGGCGCTGTTCGAGGCCAAATGCGCCGCCGAGCGCAATGCGCCGGTGATCCCGGTCACCGTGGTCCCGTCAGGGGGCCGCATCGATGTCGGCCCATTCAATGTCGAGTTCATCCCGGTCGCTCATTCGATTCCGGAAGCGCATGCGCTGGCGATCCACACCGAGGCCGGATTGGTGCTGCACACCGGCGACTGGAAAATCGATCCGACCCCGACCTTGGGACGTGCGACCGACGAGAAGCGGCTGCGCGAGCTCGGCGAGGAGGGCGTGCTCGCTCTTATCGGCGATTCCACCAACGCGGTGCGCGACGGCCGCTCGCCGTCGGAAGCCGAGGTCGCCCGCACCATCATCGATCTCGTGAAATCGGCAAAGGGCCGCGTCGCGGTCACGACCTTCGCCTCCAACGTCGCGCGGATCAAGGCCGTCGCCGATGCAGCGAAAGCTGCTGACCGCGAGGTCGTCGTGGTCGGCCGCGCCATGGAACGCGTGGTGCAGGTCGCGCGCGAGACCGGCTATCTCGACGGCGTGCAGAATTTCCGCTCGCCCGAGATTTACGGCCATCTGCCGCAGGACAAGGTGCTGGCGCTGTGCACCGGCAGCCAGGGCGAACCCCGCGCGGCGCTCGCCCGCATCGCCAATGACGACCACCCTGAGATCACGCTCAACCGCGGCGACAGCGTGATCTTCTCCTCGCGCACCATTCCCGGCAACGAGAAGGCGGTCGGCTCGATCATCAACAATCTGGTGCTGCAGGGCGTCGAGGTCCTCACCGACCGCGACCATCTGGTCCATGTCTCCGGCCATCCGCGCCGCGATGAGCTGCGCGACATGATCTCCTGGGTGAAGCCGCAGCTGCTGATCCCTGTCCACGGCGAAGCCCTGCACCTGAACGAGCACGCCAAGCTCGCGCGCGCCGCCGGCGTGCCGCGCGTGCTGGTCATTCGCAACGGCGACCTCGTCAAGCTCGGCCCGGGCGATCCCGGCGTGGTCGGCGAGGTGCCTTCAGGTCGGCTCTACAAGGACGGCACGATTCTCGAGGATTCCAAGTCCCGCGCCGTGGTCGAGCGCCGCCGCATGGCATTCTCCGGCTGCGCCTTCGTCGCCATCGCCATGACCGCGCAGGGCGAGCTTGCCGACGAGCCCGAGGTCGATCTGGTCGGAATCCCCGAAAAGAACAGGGCCGGCGAGACTTTTGACGACCTGGTTTTCGATGCCGTGATGTCCACGGTCGAAGGCCTGCCGAAGGCGCGCCGGCGGGATCCGGATGCGCTGGCGGAATCGGTGCGACGCGCCGTCCGGGCCGTCATCAACGAACATTGGGGCAAGAAGCCCCCCTGTCTGGTCCACGTCCTGACAGTGTAGGCTGAGCGTGGTCTTCGCATCACGCGCTGAGGGAGAAGGAACATGCTGGGTCGCCTCAACCACGTCGCGATCGCGACCAAGGATGCCGTCAAGGCCGCAAAAATTTACGGCGCGGCGTTCGGCGCGGTCATCTCCGAGGCCGTGCCGCTGCCCGAGCATGGCGTTATCACGGTGTTCGCGACGCTCCCCAACACCAAGATCGAGTTCATCGAGCCGCTTGGCGAGGCCTCGCCGATCGCAAAATTCCTCGAGCGCAACCCCTACGGCGGCATCCACCACGTCTGCTACGAGGTCGTCGACATCATCGCCTCGCGCGATACGCTGGTGAAGGAGGGCGCGCGCGTGCTCGGCGACGGCGTGCCGAAGATCGGCGCCCATGGCAAGCCGGTGCTGTTCCTGCACCCGAAGGATTTTTCCGGCGCGCTGGTCGAGATCGAGCAGGCGTAAGACCGGATCATGGCCGTCCAGATTTCAACCGCGCTCGCGATCTACTTCGTCATCTGGTGGATCGCGCTGTTCTTGACGCTGCCGTTCGGCGTGCGCAGCCAGCACGAGGACGGCGTCGGCGCGCCCGGCACCGACCCTGGCGCGCCTATCCTGACCGGCATGAAGCGCAAGCTGATCTGGACCACGATCATCTCGGCGATCATCTACGGCCTCGGCGTTGCCGCCTATCACGCCGGCTATCTCTCGCTCGAGCGGCTGTCGAAGATGATGGGAATGCCGTTTTAGAGCGAGGGACGAAGGGATATTAACCAAGCCCGTCATTGCGAGCCAACGGGGCCGCGCTTTGAGCGGACCCGTTGGCTCGCAATGACGGCGGAGATAGTTCGTATTGTGGGGGAGAGCAAATGACTTTTCAGAGGATCGTCGTCGCGCTGCTGGTGCTTGTGGTCGCCGGCCTCGGAGCCGTCGGCTATGTCGAGTGGAAGATGGCCGTGCAGGTGCGAACGCTGAAGGCGTTCGTCGAGGGTTATGTCTTCAACGAGGCCGTGCTGGCCTGCGAGCAGGCCAAGAGCTCGACGCCGTTCAAATGGAATGGCGGCAAAAGCACCTCGGTGATCGGCCTGAACTCGGTCAAGACAGATAAATACAGCGTCTACGCCAGCTACACGCTGGTGGCGGACAGCGTTTATTGTGATTACGATCCGATCAAAAGAAAGGCCGAGATCGGCTCGAGCTTCCTGGAGCGGGAGTAACGATCCGGACCATCAAGCATGATCCGGACCCGAAGGGCCGCGCTAGCGCAAAGTGTGAAGCGGTTTTCCGGGAAGATCATGCTCAAATAATGGGATGGGATCGTCATGGCGCACGGGCAGGAGGATTACCGGATTCTTCAAGAAGCGGGCTTGCGGGATTATCTCGCGGGCCTGCCCGACATCGCGGCGCTGCTTGGCGGCGCGCCAACCGCCTGGTCGATCACCGAGGTCGGCGACGGCAACCTCAATCTCGTCTTCATCGTGAAGGGCGCCAGCGGGGGCATCGCCGTGAAGCAGGCGCTGCCCTACGTCCGCCTCATCGGTGAGAGCTGGCCGCTGCCGCTGTCGCGGGCGCATTACGAATATCTCGCGCTGTCCCGGCAGGCCAAGCTCGCACCTCGCCTGGTGCCGGCCTTGCTGCATCACAACGAGACACTCGCGCTCACCGTGATGGAGCTGCTCGAGCCCCACATCATCATGCGCAAGGGCCTGGTCGCAGGGGTGCAATATCCGCGCTTCGTCGACGACATCACCACCTTCATGGCGCGGACGCTGTTCTTCACCTCCGATCTCGCGCTGGCGGCCGCCGAGAAGAAGGAAGCCATCGCGGCCTTCGCCGGCAATCATGCGCTTTGCAAGATCACCGAGGACCTGATCTTCACGGATCCCTACCGCGTCGCCGAGCAGAACCGCTGGACCGCACCCTATCTCGATGGCCTCGCTGCATCCTTGCGCGAGGACATGGAGCTGCATGTCGCAATCTCCCGCCTGAAGCTGAAATTCATGGCAAGCCCCGAAGCCCTGCTGCATGGCGATCTCCACACCGGCTCGATCATGGTGACGGCGTCAGAGACGCGCGTGATCGATCCCGAATTCGCCTTCTACGGTCCGATGGGGTTCGATGTCGGCGCGGTGCTGGCCAATCTGCTGATGGCCTATTTCGCCTCGGCCGGCCATGAGCGCGCGCCCGGCGAGCGACGCGACTTCGAGACTTGGGTGCTGGAGACGCTCGAGCAGGTCTGGAACGAGTTTTCGCGAAAGTTCGTCGAGCTCTGGCGGTCGGAGGCGAGGGGCGATGCCTATCCGGTCTCGCTCTTTGCCGGCGAGAAGGGCGCGATGCGGCTCGAAGCCGAGCGGCAAGCCTACATGCAGCGGCTGTTCACCGACACCGTCGGTTTCGCCGCCGCCAAAACCATTCGCCGCATCTTCGGCCTCGCCCACAACATCGATTTCGAGCTGATCGAGGATCCGAAGAAGCGGGCGGTGAGCGAGGCGCGCGCCGTCAGGCTCGCACGCGGGATGATGGTGGAGGCGGCAGCATTTCGGGGCATCGCCGACGTCACCGGCGCTGCACGAAAGTTGCGGGACTGGCAGCCGGAGCTGACGGGCTGAAGCCTGCACGGCGTCACTCGGAGAGATTGCGTCGCGCGCCGAAATGCAACCCAAGAGACCTTCGTGCCCGCTCCAGGAACCGGCGTCGGCCGCCCCCAAAACGAAGCTTGCGTTCGACGGGCAGTGAATGATCAAATCCGTGATCGAAATACCTGCGCTATTGGGAGACCACATGATGTTCAGGATGACGGCGATCGTCGCGGGGATGGCGCTGGCACTTGCCGGATCGGCGGAGGCCCAGACCCCACGCAAGGGCGGGACCATCCGCATGACCGCGCCCTACGGTTCGAGCTTCACCAGCCTCGACATCCACACCACCCAGCGCGCCCAGGACGAGATCTACGCCAAGGTGCTGCATCGCCCGCTCTACGTCTGGGACTCCGCGGAGGGAAAACCGGTTCCTGAACTCGCGAAGGAGGTCGTCGTCTCCGGCGGCGGCCTCGTTCACACCTTCAAGCTCCGCGACGACGCCTATTTCCACAATGGCCGCAAGATGACGGCCGACGACGTCATCTGGACCTTCAACCGCATCATGGACGGCACCAAGGCCTATCCCGGCGCGCGCTATGTCCGCATCATCGAGGGCGCGGCGGCAGTCGAGAAGGGCCAGGCCAAGGAGATTTCCGGCCTGAAGAAGATCGACGATTTCACCCTCGAGATGAAGCTGACCGAAAAGGTCGATCCCGGTTTCTATTTCTTCACCGCGCTGACCTCGATCTATCCCGCCGACGAGGGCGCCAAGGACAGCTTCATCCAGCATCCGATCGGCCTCGGACCGTTCAAGTTCGTCGAGCACGTGCCGGGTTCGCGCATCGTTCTGGAGCGGTGGGACAAGTTCTACAAGCCCGGCAAGCCCTATGCCGACAAGGTCGTCGTCTCGATCATGGGTGAGGCCGCAGCGCGCGACGTTGCCTTCCGCAACAAGGAAATCGACACCTCCGTGCTCGGACCGGCGCAATATGTCGCCTATCAGACCGATCCCAACCTCAAGGACACCATCGTTGAGGTCGCCGAGGTCTTCACCCGCTACATGGGGATGAACCCCAATTTCAAGCCGTTCGCGGACAAGCGCGTCCGGCAGGCGATCAACTATGCGATCGACACGGACCTGATCATCAGCAAGCTGGTGAAGGGTAAGGCCTATCGTGCCACCAGCTGGCTGCCGCTGACCTCGCCCGCCTACGACAAGACGATGAAGCCGTACCCCTACGATCCCGCCAAGGCCAAGCAGCTGCTCGCCGACGCCGGCTATCCCTCCGGCTTCGAATTCGAATGGACCACCAGCCAGAATGAAAGCTGGGGCCTGCCGATCGTCTCGGCGGTCATCCCGATGCTGGACAAGGTCGGCATCAAGGCCAAGGTCAAGCAGGTCGAAACCGCTGTGCTGTCCGAGGTGGTGCGCACCGGCGACTACCAGGCCTTCATCTATTCCCAGCAGACCGGCCCGGACCCCCAGGCCGCGCTGAAATGCTTCCACTCCTCGACGCCGCAATCGGCCTGCAACTACATGATCTACAAGAACGCCGACTTCGACAAGATCCTCGACGAGGCGGGACAGACTGACGACACCGCCAAGCGCACCCAACTGCTGCAAAAGGCCAATGCGCTGCTCTATGAGGAAGCGCCGGTCTGGTTCTTCAACTACAACAAGGCCGTGATGGCCGTGCAGCCCTGGCTCCACGGCATCCAGAAGAACCCGACGGAGCTGACCCATCAGAATGCCGAGGAGCTGTGGGTCGACGACACTTCGCCCGCGAAATGACACGCATTCTCGTGCTCCCTCCATCGCGATTGAGCGGTGGAGGGACGGAAGAAAGTGCCGATGCTCTCGTTCCTGATCCGTCGTCTGCTGCAAACCATCCCGACCGTGCTCGCCGTCGTGTTGCTGGTCTTCGTTCTGTTCAGCGTCGTTCCCGGCAGCATCGTCTCGTCGATGAGCGATGACGCCGATCCGCAGGTCGAGTTGCGCCTGAAGAAACAGCTTGGCCTCGACGATCCCGTCTATGTGCGTTTCGGTGCCTATATCGCCAAGCTCGCCACCGGTGATTTCGGGACCTCGTTCCGGACGCGCGAGCCCGTGACGGCGATGCTCGCCAAGCGGGCATGGCCGACGCTGCAGCTGATCTTCACGGCCATGGCGCTTTCCGTCCTGCTCGGCGTGCCGCTCGGCTTCATCGCCGCGTTGCGGCCGGGTGGCCTCGTCGACAGTGCGGCGATGATCGTCGCGGTGACGGGGCTGTCGATTGCCAAGTTCTGGCTCGGATTGGTGATCATGTATGTCTTCGCGCTGAAGCTCGGCTGGCTGCCGAGTTTCGGCTATGGCGATGGCGGCCTGAAATATCTGCTGCTGCCGGCCTTGACCCTCGGCGTCTCACCGATGGCGCTGTTTGCCCGGACCACGCGCGCCGCCGTCCTCGAGATCATGACGGCCGATTTCGTCCGCACCGCGCGCTCCAAGGGCATGAGCGAGACGCGCGTGGTGAAGTGGCATGTGATGCGCAACGCGCTCGTGATCATTCTCACCACCGTCGGCCTGCAATTCGGCGGGCTGATGGGGCAGGCGGTGGTCGTCGAAAAGCTGTTCTCCTGGCCGGGCATCGGCTCGCTGCTGGTGGACAGTGTCTTGCAGCGTGATATTCCTGCCGTCCAGGGCTCCATTCTCGTGGTGGTGCTGGCCTTTCTCGCGATCAACCTGCTGGTCGATCTGCTCTACGGCGTGATCGACCCGAGGATCAGATACGCATGAAGCTGCGCGCCAATCTCGTCATCGGTGGCACGTTGTTCGCGCTTGCGATCGTCGTCGGCGTGTTCGCCCCTTGGCTGGCCCATACCGATCCCGTCCTCGATGCCAATCTCATGAACGCGGAGGAGCCGCCGAGCTGGACCTGGTGGTTCGGCACCGACGATCAGGGCCGCGACATCTATTCCCGCGTCGTCTACGGCGCGCGCGTCTCGCTCACGGTCGGCATCGTCTCGCAGCTCATCAACAGCGTCATCGGCGTCGCACTTGGCCTCAGTGCCGGCTATTGGGGCGGCTGGTGGGATGACGTCGTCAATGCCCTGACCAATGTCATGCTCGCGATCCCCTCGCTGATCTTCGCGCTCGCCATCATGGCGGTGCTGGGACCGGGCCTCACCAGCCTCCTGATCGCGCTTGGCCTGACCAACTGGTCCTTTACCTGCCGCATCGCCCGCGCCTCGGCGCTGTCGCTGCGAAACCAGGGCTATGTGCAGGCGGCGACCGTACTCGGCTATGGCGACCTGCGCATCATGATGACGCAGCTGCTGCCGAACATGCTTGGGCCGATCGTCGTCATCGGCACGCTCGGCATGGGCAGCGCGGTGCTCTCGGAGGCGGCCTTGTCGTTCCTTGGCCTCGGCGTCCGGCCGCCGTTTCCGAGCTGGGGCAGCATGCTGTCGGATGCCCGCGACCAGATCACCACGGCGCCCTGGCTTTCGGTATTTCCCGGCCTTGCCATCTTCCTGACCGTGCTCGGCCTCAATCTGCTCGGCGACGGCCTGCGCGACATTCTCGATCCCCACTCGCGGAGCCGGCGGACATGACCGGCGCGCCGCTGATCGAGGTCGAGGATTTGCGCATCGATCTCGACGATGGTGAGAGGCGCGTTGCCGCGGCCGAGGGCATCTCGTTCCGCATCGATCGCGGCGAGACTTTTGGTCTCGTCGGCGAATCCGGCTGCGGCAAGAGCATCACGGCGCTCGCCCTGATCGGCCTGCTACGGCCGCCGCTGTCGATCGGTGCCGGCACGATCCGGTTTGACGGTCGGGAGATCCAGCACCTCCCGGCGGCCGCACAGCGCGACCTGCGCGGCAACAGGATCGCCATGATCTTCCAGGAGCCGATGACGGCGCTGAACCCGGTCTCGCCGGTGGGACGGCAGATCGCCGAGATGTTCGTGCTGCACAAGGGCAAGAGCTGGCGTGAAGCCCATCAGCTCGCGGTCGAGGCGCTGGCCAGCGTTCGCGTGCCTGCGCCGGAGCGGCGCGTGAACGACTATCCACATCAGCTCTCCGGCGGCATGCGCCAGCGCGTCATGATCGCCATCGCGCTCGCCTGCGGTCCGGACCTGCTGATCGCGGACGAGCCGACCACGGCGCTCGACGTCACCGTGCAGGCCGAGATCATCGAGCTGATGCGCAATCTCTGCGCCGAGCGCGGCACGGCGATCCTGATGATCAGCCACGATCTTGGCCTCGTCGCCAATGTCTGCCGCCGCGTCGCCGTCATGTATGCCGGCCGCATCGTCGAGGAGCGCGGCTCCGCCAATATTTTTCGCACGCCCTCGCATCCCTACACTCAGGGCCTGGTCGACTCGCTGCCGCGGCTGGGCAGTCGCGCAGCCCTGGGCCGGAGCAGGCTCAAGGAGATTGCGGGCGTCGTGCCCGCCATCACCAATTTCCCTGATGGTTGCCGGTTCAATCCGCGCTGTGCCCATGCCACCGATATTTGCAGGAGCGTTGCGCCGACGGCGGACTTCCTCGAGGCTGGCGGCCTGGTGAGGTGCCACCACCATGCATGAGCCGCGGGGCAAGGACGATCTCATTCTCAGCGTCGAGGATCTCGCGGTTCATTTTCCTGTTGGCGGCGGCCTCTTGGGCCGCAACCGGCGGATGCTCCGCGCCGTCGACGGCGTCGATCTCAATCTGAAACGCGGCGAGTGCCTCGGCCTCGTCGGCGAGTCCGGCTCGGGCAAGTCGACGGTCGCCTTGTCGATCCTGGGCCTCCTGGCGCCGACGCGCGGCCGGATCGTGCTGGACGGGCAGGTGATCACGGGCAGGCCTGCCGGCGATCGCAAGGCGCTCGCCCGGATCGTGCAGATGGTCTTCCAGGATCCCTATGCCTCGCTCAATCCGCGCCAGACGGTGCGCCGCACGCTGGAGGATCCCCTGCGCGTGCATGGCGTGACCGCAACAAGCGAGATCGAGGATCGCGTCGCGACCATGCTGCGGCACGTGGGCCTGCGGCCCGAACAGGCCGACCGTTACCCCCACGAATTCTCCGGCGGCCAACGCCAGCGCATCGGCATCGCCCGCGCGCTGATCCTCAACCCCAGGATCGTCATCTGCGACGAGCCCGTATCGGCGCTCGACGTCTCGATCCGCGCCCAGATCATCAACCTGCTCTTGGAATTGAAGGACACGCTTGGTCTGTCCTACATCATGATCAGCCACGACCTCGGCGTCGTCGAGCATATGAGCGACCGTGTCGCCGTGATGTATCTCGGCCGCATCGTCGAGAACGGCGACTGGCGCGAGATCTTCGAGCGGCCTGCGCATCCCTATACGCGCGCCTTGATCGCGGCGATCCCCGATCCCCTCCACCATGCACCGCTGGCGACGACGGGCGGGGATCTTCCCAACCCGCTCAATCCGCCCAACGGATGCGCTTTCAGCCCGCGCTGCCGTTACGCGGAAGATCTGTGCCGCCATGAGCCGGGACCGAGGCTTGAGACGCGGCCTGATGGGCATGCAGTGAGGTGCTGGCGGAGCGAGGAGATTGCCGGGCAGGCAGCAATGGCCTCGGGCGAAAATGGGCCTACCCAGGCATAGAGCGCACCGACGGTCTGCGGCAAACGACTGGACGGCTCGCATGAAAGGGTGCTCCCGCACGCTGTGCCCGGGCCAAGAAGGCAACAGAACGTGTGTTCGGGGTTGTGGAGCGAGGGTTGACAACCTGAGACCGCAGTATGGCAAAACTCAACTATGGCGATGGGCTGAGTCTTCCCGGTTAGGGGATCCGAAGCCGTCGTCATGGCAGTCCCATGCCCGGGCGGTGGTTGCCGAAGGGGCAATGATTTTGTCGCAGTACCCCTGCCGCCACGTGACAGCGGGCCAGCACGACTCTAAGCTTTTGTCAGGATCAAGTGTGGTGTGGTACGGTCCGGATCAGCAGGTGGAAATGCTCTGCTCGCGCTGTGGATTGCATGTTGCGACCGGCTCCAAGTTTTGCCGAGACTGCGGCATGCCTCTTTCATGGCAATGCGCTTCGTGCGAACACCAGAACGCTGCGGGCGCGCGCTTTTGCTCTGTCTGCGGCCAGACGAGCGCCAAGGAATTTCCCGAAGATCGCGAAGCGGCCGATGCTGTCAAGGCCAGCGCAAAGCCGCAGGTTGAGCGTCGCCGGCTAACGGTCATGTTTGTCGACCTGGTTGGGTCGACGGCGCTTGGAACGAGGCTGGACCCGGAAGATTTGCGCGAGGCGATTTCCGCGCACCACAATTGCGTAACGAACCTGGTCACCGAAAACGGAGGATATGTCGCTCGTTACATTGGCGATGGCATCCTCGCATATTTTGGCTATCCAAGCGCGCACGAGGACGACGCCGAATGCGCGGTGCGGAGCGGCTTGCTCGCGGTCGAGGCCGTTCATCGTCTGAGCAGCCCGGCCGGGCCTCCGGGCTCGCTGAGCTGTCGCGTGGGTATCGCGACGGGCATCGCCGTGATCGGCGCTATCGTGGATGGGGACAGGGATTCGCAGACCGCGGTCGGCGAAACTCCGAATTTCGCAGCTCGATTGCAGGCCATCGCAGAAACCGGCGCGGTGGTGATCGATGAGGCGACTCGCCGACTGACTGGCGAGATCTTTCAATACCGGCGCCTGGGGCCGCTGGCCCTGAAAGGCCTGGCGGGGCCGGTCACGGCCTGGGCGGTCACCAAGGAAAATATCATCGAGAGCCGTTTCAAGGCTCTTCGTTCGATCGAGACGCCGCTGGTCGGCCGAATCGAGGAGAAGAGCCTGCTTCTGCGCCGATGGGAGCAGGTTCTCGCCGGTCAGGGGGTGATGTGTCTGTTGATCGGTGAAGCGGGGGTCGGGAAATCCAGGCTCATTTCGGTCCTCGAAGATGCAAGTCAGGAAGGAGATCGACTTCCGCCGCTGCAATTCTCGTGCTCGGCACACCAGCAGGACGCTCCGCTCTATCCGATCATCCGCCACATCGAACTCGCCGCGAAGATCGAGAGCGGAGATTCGATGTCTGTGAGGTCGCAGAAGTTGGCGCTTCTGCTCGCGGAATACGGCGCGACCGAAATCGATGGATTCCTGATCGGCGATCTTCTTTCGATTTCCATGCCGGCGCCAAGCCTGCCGCTCGACTTGTCGGCGCGCAGGAAAAGGGACATGACCCTGGCTTCGATCATTCGGCTGCTGAGAATGCAGACGGCTCAATCCGCCCGGTTGGCTGTCTTCGAAGACTTGCATTGGGCGGATCAGGTGACGTTGGATCTGATCGACAGGCTGGTCGACGAAATAGATCAATTTCCTCTCATGGTGATCGCCAGCGGTCGGCTGGAGTTCCGGCCGCCCTGGATCACCCGTCCGCAGGTGAGCCACTTGATGCTGACCGGGCTCGACCGGCGTCATGCCGCCCTGCTTGTCGGCGCGGTCGCTGGCGAGCATGCCCTGTCCGCAGAAATCATCGATGAAATCGTATCCCGCTCCGATGGGGTGCCGCTGCACATCGAGGAGCTGACCAAGTCAGTGTTGGAAATCCAGCTGGACCAGCTCAAGGTCGGCGTGGGACGTTCGTTGGTCCCTCCCTCGCTCCACGCTTCCTTGACCGCGCGATTGGATCGTCATCCCGATGCGAAAGAAGTGGCCCAGACCGCATCGGTGATCGGACGAGAGTTTTCGTTCGACGTTCTCAGGAGCATCAGTGACCTCGATGAGAGCGTTTTGATTGCCGCACTCAACGAACTGACCGCGGCCGGGCTCGTGAATGGCCGCGGGTACGCGCCCGAGAGCGCCTATTCGTTCAAGCACGCCCTGGTCCAGAATGCCGCTTATGATTCCATTCTGCGCAATCGCAGGCGGCACCTGCATCTCCGCCTCGCTTTGCTGCTGGAAGGAGCTGCCGAACATAGTCCGATCACCAACGCCGAGGTGTTGGCCCTGCATTTTGAAGAGGCCGGCGAGCCCGAGAGGTCCATAAAGTACTATCTGCTTGCCGCAGAAAAAGCATCGGGTCGCTCGGCACTGGCTGAGAAAGCCAGCCATTTGAAGAATGCCCTGCGTCAACAAGAGCTGCTTCCATCACAGGCACAGAGCGCTGAACGAGAGCTGATGTTGCAACTGCAGCTCGGTCGGGCACTGATAGATCTTCGTGGATCGGGCAGCGCAGAGGTCCTGACCTGCTATGAGCGGGCTCGTGCATTGGGCCTGCGCACCGGTGACGCCGTATCTCTCCTGAGAGTCTATGACGGTCTCATCAATTACTACTTTACGCATTCCGATGCGGAGAGCCTGTCGCGATGCGCCGCAGATATTCGAAATCTTCACCAGGATACAAACCTGGCCGGCTCCCGGTCGGAGGTGATGTCGTTGCGCGCTGCCGGATTGGCGCATTTCATCCGTGGACAGTTCGGCGAAACCTGCGATGTCCTCTCCAGGTTGCTGACCGACTATGAAGTCGATCGGGACGGCCCCGAGGCCAATTTGGCCAGCCGGGACATGAAGGCATCCATGTATACGATCATCGGGATGTCGCAGACCGCCATGGGCTATCCCGAATCCGGCTGCGATACGGCAATGAAAGGCGTGAGGCATGCGGAATCGCTCAATCACGTCATAACGCTGGTGCTCGCCATGAGGAGGGCGTGCGTACAGCGCATCATGTGGCGCGACGTGGAGGGCTGTGCAGCGCTCTCCGCACGGCTTCTGGAAGTCAACAGAGACCACGAAACCTTTCTGGGAAAGCGTGAAGGTGGTTTTTTCCACTCATGGGCGTTGTCGCGGACGCAAGCCTCGGTCAGTCATCTGGAAGCCATGAGGCGCCATATTGCCGAGCTGGACGAGGCTGGTCACTCCGTCATCCTGCCATTCTTCATGGCCGTGGCTGCGGAAGTGCACCACGAGCAAGGGCAGCATGCCGAGGCGTTCACGCTGTTGGAGAGGGCATTCCAGCTGGTGGAGCTGACGGGTGAGACCTGGTGCAAATCGGAGATCATGCGGATGCGGGCCCTGGTTTGCGCGGCAGGCGCGACTGAAAGAGACCTGTGGCTTGCCGAAGCGGTAGCGATAGCCAGAGGGCAGGGAGCCAGGCTCTGGGAGCTGCGAGCCGCGGCCGCCCAGGCAGCGTGCTGGCATGCCGAAGGCAAGGTGGACGCCGCCTACAAGGTCCTCCTGCCAGCTCTGTCCGGCATGACGGAAGGTCAATCGACGCTCGAGTTCAACACGGCCTCGAAGCTTCTCGCCCGCATAAAGGCCGCTGTCGGTGCAAGCTGCTTGTCTGGAAATGATGCCGAGGATTGAACCATTGCTATGCTGAAATTCGGTGGAGTGATGATCCGAAGCGGCTCCGGCGCGCTCAAGACGTACTACAAGCAACGATCGTCTGAATACGATGACATTTACAAATTGCGTCGGCGTCAGGCGGATCTCGCCAGGCTGCGCAGATGGGCGACGCGACACGTCAAGGGAAAGAGCGTGTTGGAGATAGCCGCAGGCACGGGCTATTGGACGGAGCTGTGTTCGCGATCGGCCAGGCTGGTGGTCGCCACCGATTATAACGCCGATACACTGGCCGTTGCAGCCGGGCGGCGCCTTGGTTCGAACGTTTCACTCGTCACCGCAGATGCATTCCGTCTACCCGCGTTCGAAACCAGATTCGAAGTTGGAATCGCCATGCTGTGGTGGTCACATGTGCGAAAACGGGAGCAAGGAAAGTTCATCGCGCAATTCTTGTCGCGGCTTGCGCCAGGCGCAAAGCTTCTACTCGTCGATGAAGTTTATCGCGGGAATGCGGCGAAGAATCCGATATCGAGGCATGATCGCTTCGGTGACAGGCACGAGATAAGGGTGGGGCAGGACACTTCGCTCTATGAAATCGTCAAGAATTACCCGACCGACGAGGATCTGAGGCGCTCGCTCTCTGAATATTGCGACCGCGTGCGGATCACGCGACTGACGCATTTTTGGGCGATCAGCGCACGCGTCAAGGCGACTTAGACTAGCCGGCGCACATCAGCGTCAGGGACGTGGTCCCAGCATGTTCATCGCTTTGACCCCGCACAGTTTCTCCGTTCTCGCCAGCAGGGTCGGCGTGTCTGTGCAGGGGCCGGTCAGCAGATCCGCCGCGAAGCCCATCTTTTCCAGGATACGCAGGCCGCCAAACGCCGCCAGCGAGTCGGGAGCGACGAGCACGAGCTTGTCAACTTGGCGCGCCTTCTTGAGACGTTCGAGGAAGACCGGAACGTTTGCACCCAGGATATCTCCGCCGCACTCGATCAACACGGCTTGAGCGGGCAGTCCGAGCATGTAGCGAATTGCGCGATCGAACACCGGCGCGATATCATTTCTCTCGGACGGATAGGTGGTGGGAAGGCCGAAGTCGACGCAGTCCAGCGTGGCGAAAGCGCCGAAATCCCGATAGGTCATAAGCTCCACAATCGAGGAGGTCCCGGTGGCCTTGAGGACCGCGATCTTCGAATAGCCCTGATGAAGAAGCGACCGCAAGATCGTAAGCCCGGCCGTTGTCTTTCCGACCTCCGCAGACGTGCCCACGATCAGGTACAATTCCGCGCCTTTGTCCGCGCTTCCCTCGTCGTTGATTGCCGAAAAATCTCGAATATTCGGTTGGTTCGACCCCCACCGGCCCAAAAATTCGACTTTGCCGAGGGGGCTTTTCCTTTGCGAGGATGAGCCGACCAATTCGCCGACGATTCCGCAACTCGAGAGTATCGAATACTCCTTGTCGGGAATGAGTCCCTCCTTGGGGACACCGCCGACGACCCATCGGGTCGACTCGCGATGTCCGGGAGTCGCAAGAAAAACGTCCCCCGGAAGGACCGCCATGGACCTTCCGGATGGATGTTCCAACGAGACAGGCGTTTCAGTCGACAGCAGCTTGAACGCGCCAAGATCTCCCTCAAAGGCGGGAGACCTTGTCAATCGAGACCGTTTCAGTGATCCCGAGCGCCTAACAACCGAAGTAAGCTTCCAGTCACTCGTCAATGTCTGC
This sequence comes from Bradyrhizobium sp. BR 10261, assembly GCF_019455395.1. Lineage (NCBI taxonomy): Bacteria > Pseudomonadati > Pseudomonadota > Alphaproteobacteria > Hyphomicrobiales > Nitrobacteraceae > Bradyrhizobium > Bradyrhizobium sp. BR 10261. The sequence goes on along the minus strand of NZ_JACOFQ010000030.1, from coordinate 51,477 downwards.
GACGCCTACTTCTTCGCCGGCCGTCGCTGTGATTTCCTCGCAGCGGGTTTCCTCTTTTGCACGATAAACGCGGCGCCAGGGACAAAACTAGCCCTGTGCTTCTTTGCAACGCCGAGCGCGGTGAGAACCTGGTCCAATTGCTCCGAGGTCAAATTGACGCGCACTGCAACAAAATCCTTTGCGAGCGGGCCTTCGCCCTCTGCTTTCTTCTTCGCAGCCATATTACTCTCCAGGTTGAAAACGCCTGACGATACTATGACCTCGCAGCCAGTGGAACACCCCGTCATCGATGCCGATCGCTATCCCACAACCTTTGCGGGTCCGGCTTCGTCCCGCCAAGATGCCATTTTGGGGTCAGTGATGCAGCGGGGCGGAGTTGGAAGGCGTGCCGCTCTGGGAGGCATGGGGCGTCCGCAGTCGGTGTGCCGCGCGGGCACAGCCGACCAGATTGGCGCAGCCGTGTTCGTCGATCCGCTCGGACCCGGTCAGCCGATCCGTCAGCCGATCCCTGGACCTCATGCACCTTAGCGCACTTCGTGGTTGGAACGAGGTCGGTCGTCGTCCGTTGATGCGCCGTCGCGCCAGAAGCTTTTCGGGGGCTCGGAGGCGCCATAGTAGCAGCGAGGAGAACCGGCCATGGCAACTGCGGCAGATCGCGATCCGCGACACCATACGCAGAAGATGCAGAAAGCCCTGCACGATATCCGGAACCACCTGCGCGAAGACATCCAGAAGGTCGATGAACCGCAGTTGAAGGCGATGTTCGAAACGTCCGCCGAGGTTTTGGGCGGGCTCGAGAAGGCTTTCAGGGATTACGAGCAGAAAAACGAAAAGGCCTGGCGCTGATAGGCCTGGCGCTGACAGGTCCACTGCGGCCACCAGCGCATTCAGGGAGAGTCATGATGGACGTGGTGCCCGGCAGGCGCCGCCTGCTTGTGCTCGCGGGATCGCTCGCCACGGTCGCGGCTCCGGCGATCCTGACCAGGGCAGCGCTTGCTGACAGGAAGGGCATCGGCGGCAAGCAGAAAGGCGCGGAGAAGGACGAGGAGGTCACTCCGCCTGAAGACCTGATGCGTGAGCACGGGGTGCTCGATCGGGTGCTGCTGCTCTACGAAGCGGGAATACGGAAGTTCTCGGCGAATGAGGATTTCGATCCCGGCCTGATCACGCAATCCGCCGGCATCATCCGCGACTTCATCAACAACTATCATGAGAAGTCCGAAGAGGAGCACGTCTTCCCGCGCTTCAGGAAGGCCGGCCAGATGACCGATCTGGTGGATACCTTGCTGCGCCAGCACGAGGCTGGGCGGAAGGTTACGGAAAGCATCCTCAAGCTCGCACCGTCAGGTCGAAGCAACGACGCCGACCGCAAACAACTGGTCGAGGCGATGCAATCGTTCATCACGATGTACCGGCCGCACGCGGCCCGCGAGGACACGGATCTCTTTCCCAAGCTGAAGCACGTCGTCTCCTCAAACGAGTACGACGCGATGGCCGAGGACTTCGAGAAGAAGGAACATCAACTGTTCGGCGAGGACGGCTTCGAGAAGATGACCGCGCGCGTCGCTCAGCTGGAGCGGCAAATGGGCATTTACGATCTGAACCAGGTCACGCCGCACTGATACGGGGATCTCCAGACGCTGCGGGCACCTCGCAGGCCCAATGCAGGGCAGTATCCCCCTCCGATGATTTCTTTGCCCCTTTCGGCGCAGCACCGGGTTGACAGCCCGGCGGGCAGGGCTTTTATTCATGGCACGGGGAATTGCGATCTCCCCGCGAGGCGACATGCCCAAGAATCGCGTCCTGATCACCAAGGGCGCCGCATGTCGACATCAGACAACCTCCATCTCTTCCGACAAACTATCGCGACTGATCGGCTCAGCGGACGCGCCGGCGCTTATCGATGTGCGCATCGACGAGGACTCGCTGCAATGCCGTCGTCGTCTGGCGGTCTGACTGAACCTGGGCTGGGAGCAACACCAGGAGAACGATCATGCCAAGCCAAATCATCGCGTCTGTAGCCTTGCTGCTGGCGATCGCGGGCGGACTCTCGCCCGCGCTTGCCCGGACCCAGGAGGAGCTGGTCGCCAGAATACAGGCGGCCGGCTACGCGCAAGCCAGCGACATCAAGTCGACCGCCGAAGGCACGACTGCCAAGGCGGTGAAAGACGGCAGGCAAGTCCGGCTTGTCGTCGACAGCAGCGGCCAGATCAAAGAGCAGAAATGAGCGAGCGCACGATGCGAAAAACCACCGCTTTATTGATCAGCGCCGCAAAGGCCGTCGCCATCCTCGGCGCGAGCGGGCCGCTCGCTGAAGGACTGCGAGCTGTCCGCAGCAGAACTGCCGCCACGAAGAGCTGAGGCAATGGCCGCAAGATCGCGGCCGACAAGGAAACGCAGATGGAGTCGATACAATGTCGTACCAGGTCAAACCGCTGCCGTTCGATCCGAAATCGATCAGCGGCATTTCTGAAAAGATCCTCGTCAGCCACTACGAGAACAATTACGGCGGTGTGGTGAAGCGGCTCAACGCCATCGGCGCGCAACTCGCCGAACTGGACTTCACCACGGCGCCAAACTTCGTCGTCAACGGACTGAAGCGCGAGGAACTGATCGCGATGAATTCGATGATCCTGCACGAGATCTATTTCGACGGTCTCGGCGGCGCGAGCAGGCCGGGCGGCGCGCTCGCCGAGGCGATCGTGCGCGACTTCGGCAGCATCGAGCGCTGGCGAACGGAGTTCGCTGCGATGGGTAAGGCGGAGGGGGGCGGCTCCGGCTGGGTGATCCTTTCCTATTCCCCCCGCAGCAAGCGGCTCGTCAATCAATGGGCCGCCGACCATACGACCACGCTTGCAGGCGGTCGCCCCGTGCTGGTGCTCGATATGTACGAGCATGCCTATCACATGGATTTCGGCGCGGCTGCCGCCCGCTATGTCGACATCTATATGGAGGCGATTCGTTGGGACAACGCCGCCGCGCTCTACGATCAATATGCGAGGGAAAGCTGAGGAGGACGAGATGAGGGAGAAGTCGCTAATGAGAGGTCTTGCTGTCGCAATGTCCGTGCTGGCCGGCTTGCTGGCCAACGCACACGCGGCTCACGCGCAAGCCTGCAAGGTCTGCGCCGAACAGCGAGCTGCCTGCACGAAGAACTATGCCGGCCCGGCTTGCAAGACCGAGTACCAGATGTGTCTGAAAGCCTGCAAGAAGTGAAGAGCGGCGATGCGCACGGCAATCAGTCTCAGCGCCGCAGGCATGAGGTCCGCAATCCACCGGGGAGTCTATTGGCGATCCCGATCCTCCGGGTGAGCGCGCCAGTCGCGGCCCACGGTTTGATGGTCGTCGTTCGGCGCGGTCTGGCCGGCGTGATCAGCCTCGCTGCCCTGGGTCTTCCAGTCGCGTCCGATCGTGACATCCTCCGCGCGGCTGCGGTCCTGCTCGCGGGATTGTTCCGACTGCTGTGGCGACTGGGGTTGCTGGACAGGGGTGGATTGCGCTTGTGCAGCGCTTCCGCCGAACAGGAAAGCTAGCGCCAGAACGGAAAACACGGCGGCTGATGTTGAATGTTTCATGATGGTCTCCCTTCCTTGCAGGAAGTCTGCACCAACTCGCCGTGACGAGCTTTGTTCGGAAGGTATCGCGTTTTGCTGTGCGTGCAGTGCAGCGGAACCGGCAGCTTTGTGCACGTTTCATCGCATTTGGGTGAAGGGACGTGACAGTGCTGACGCAGTAGCGAACACCACAACCGTTTCGGGGATGGCCCTGATGTCGATAGCATTGCGATCAATAATGGACACCGTCGCAGCCTTTCTGCCGCGATCTTCCTTGCGTGCGTGGCTCGCCGCGGCATTTGCGCTGAGCTTGTCAGTAGGAGGAAACGCCGTGGCCGAGACCCTGAATTTTGACAATGCTCCTGCCGGAATGCCGCCCGACGGGTGGACCTTGACGATGACCGGCAGGGGAGAGCCGAAATGGACCGTCGAGGCCGAGCCCTCGGCGCCAAGCAAACCGAACGTTCTCAAGCAATCCGGACGAGCGACGTTTCCGCTTGCGATCAAGAGCGACACCGCGATCCGCAACGGCTTCGTCGAAGTCAAATTCAAGGCGGTCGCGGGGTCGGAAGATCGAGCTGCGGGACTCATCTGGCGCGCGAAGGATGCCAACAATTACTACGTCGTCCGGGCCAACGCCCTGGAGGACAATGTCGTGCTTTACAAGACGATCAAGGGCGTCAGGACGTCGCTGGAGATCGTCGGCCGCAAAGGCGGATATGGCGTCAGCACGCCGGTGACATCAGGGCAATGGCACGTGCTGCGTTGCGATTTCGCAGGAAATCGATTCAAGGTGACCTACGACGGAAAGTCGCTATTCGAAGTGGAGGACGCCAGCATCGTTGATGCCGGCATGATCGGCCTGTGGACCAAGGCGGATAGCGTGACCTTGTTCGACGATCTGACTTACGGCGAGATCAAATAGGTGTTCGTCCAACTTGGCGGGGATAGCAATGAATGTCGGACGTTTGTCGATCGCGACGGCGCTGCTGATCGCGTCCAGCTGCCCAATGCGGGCGGAAGAGGCGTTGGTCGCCTATAAATCACTCACCCCCGGAGCTGGCGCTCGATCTGGCGACCGCCGCACTCGGCAGCTGCCGTAGCCATGGCTACCAGGTTGCCGTCGCCGTTGTCGATCGCTTCGGCGTGACGCAAGTGGTGTTGCGCGATCGCTTTGCGGGCCCCCATACGCCGTCAACGGCATCCGGCAAGGCGTGGACGGCTGCGTCGTTCAAGACCAGCACGATGGAGCTGAATGCGGTCAGCCAGCCAGGCATGATGCCATCGGGCATTCGGAGCCTTCCCGGAGTGGTCGTCATAGGAGGAGGATTGATCGTCGAAGCAGGTGGCTCTCTGGTCGGAGCAATCGGCGTGTCCGGAGCACCAGGCGGCGACGCGGACGAAGCGTGCGCGAGAGCCGGGATCGCGGCCATACGCGACAAGCTGGAGTTCTGACGGAGGACGACGACAAAATATCGAACTGAGATTCGCGAGGCCCTTCCCAGGAGCTTGGCGGTTGATCCACTGATCATGGCAACCTCCACGCAGGAAAAAAACCGCGCACGATCGATGAGCCGCAGGTGGATGATTCTCGAGACAATGTTGCAATGATCCGCGTGCGAGGTCGCGCTGTACCAGGGCGTGATCCACGAAGCTGTTCTTCGATGAGTTGCAGATGGTCACGAGCGCAGACCTTCGCCGCATAGCCCTGTCGCTGTCCGGGACGACGGAGGCCCCCCACTTTGATCGGACCGCGTTCGAGGTGGCCCGCATCTACGTGACCCTTGCTGCCAACGGCAAGAAGGCCAACTTCAAGATCACGCCGGACGAGCGGGAGCTCAAATGCCTCACGGCGCCGGAGGCGTTCGCTCCGGTGCCCAACGCCTGGGGCAAGCAGGGCTGGACCGCGGCGACACTGGCGAAGCTGTCACCGAGCGAGCTGAAGTCGGCCTGGAGACAGCGTGGCGCCACGCTCGATATATCGATGGCATGCCAGCACGCGTAACTGATATTCGCTGCTTCATTCCGGGTCGCATGATGTGATTCAAAATCAGCAACATCACTTCCGCTTGTGCGACCCATGCGTTTCCACACAACCAAGGCCCGCAGCTGACATAGACGCTGCTGGCGACGTCCTCGGTTTGCCTTTGATCCACGTCAAATAATTATACGAGCCGGCATCATAGGCTTACGTCACTTCAAAGAAGCCGAGGTCAGCGCTCAACCTTGCGGGGTTGAAGGATGCTGTCATGGTTGGCGAGGCAGGCAATGCGACAAACCAGAATCACCTTGGCCGACCTTGACAAGTCCCTCTCTGACTTAGGCGACGGAGCTCTCCACAATTTGTCGACGGACGACTACAAGCGGCTCTTTGGCGAAAACGACGCGGCTCTGAGCCGCCTTCGTCATTTCGTTAAGGGGCATGGATGCGTTGCAAGCTTCTCGGATGACAGCATCGTCTTTCGGAAGCTGGTTTCGACCGCGCCGCAATCCTGCATTCAAAATATTGAATAGGCCGCATCGGCAAGATGATCGGTGTGGATATTGAAGAGCGGCCGAGTTCCTTAAGAAGGCCCGGACGAAACTGAACGCCGCCTCGTTGGCATCAGCCTACGCATTTTCGCTTCTGGCCGCTGCCAACCCGCGCGCAATACGCCGATCCGCGCGCGAGTTCTGTACGGCATGGACAATGAGCGGGATCGCTGCGGTATTCCGTTCTTGCGCTTCCCAACAACCCAACTTAAGTTAACTCGCTCTAGCAGGCGACTGCACGCTGATCGGCGTCATGCAGGGGTCGCGACCGCGGGTCGCATCACTGACGAGAGCACCAGCTTGAGCTCAGCGCGGCACCGACATCAGGTCGTTGCCATCGTGACATCCTACTCCTGTTTTGCCCGACGCGTCAAACCGAATTTCGGAAATGTCGTAGTCCGCTTCGCATCAAATTCCCCAATGATTTGTACTGTGCATGGGGTTGTTTTCGCGGGTTTGTTTCGAGGGCCGCTATTCCGCCGCTTTTTCCCGCAACCGCTGCGCATAGACGTTGATGATCAGCGCCGCCAGCAGGATCAGGCCACGGATCAGGATCTTCAGGAAGCTGTCGATGTTGACGTGGTCGAGGCCGTTGTTGAGAACACCGAGAACGAACAGTCCGACGATGGTGTTGCCTATGCCGCCGCGGCCGCCAAAGAGGCTGGTGCCGCCGACCACGACGGCGGCGATGGAGTCGAGCAGATAGGTGTCGAACTCGTTCTGCTGCGCGCTGCCGAAATGGGCGACGCCGAGCATGCCGCCGATGCCGGCGCACACCGCGGAGATGATCATCACGCTGCCAAGGATGAGCTTGACGTTGAGGCCGGAATATTCGGCCGCCTCGCGATTGCCGCCGACCATGTAGACGTAGCGGCCGAAGCGCGTGTAGGTCAGCACGAGGTGCCCGCCGAGCAGCATGACGGCAGCGACGATGACGATCCAGGGGATGCCGCCGATCGAGCCCGAGCCGAGCGTCGAGATCAGGCTCGGGACCTTGTAGGCGATCTGGCCGCGCACCAGCAGCGCCGAGATGCCGGCCGCGATCTGCATCATCGCCAGGGTCATGATGAAGGAGGGGATGCCGATCACGGTCAGGCCCAGCGCGTTGACGAGGCCGAGAGCCGCGCAGAGCAGGAGCGACAGGATGATCGCGATTGCGCCGGGCAGGGGGATGTTGGCGATGTTGACGTAGGATTCCTGCAGCGTGAAGTAGGCGACCGCGATGCCGGTGACGTTGGCGATGCCCGCGATCGACAGGTCGATCTCGGCGCAGAGGATCACGAAGGTAAGTCCGACGGCGATGATGCCTGTCACCGACACCTGCGTCAGGATATTGCCGAGATTGTCGATGGTCGCGAAGGAGGGGCTGGCGACGGCGAAGAAGGCGGACAGGAAGATCAGCGTCAGGAACGGCGCGATGTTGCGCATCTGCGAGCGCAGGAACGTCGCAGCGCCCCGTGCGCGCTGGCTTGCTGCTGGTGCCGTCTCACTGCTCGCCATTGTGCTTCTCCGTCACGCCGCTTCCAGCAGGCGGTCCTTGCTGACCGGCTCGTTCCTGAATTCCCGCACCAATGCGCCGCGCTTGAGCACGAGGATGCGGTCGGCCAGCGACAGCACCGTTTCCGGCTCGGTCGACAGCACGATGATCGCGAGCCCCCTGGCGCGGAGGCCGCGGACGATGTTGATGACGTCGTTCTTGGCACCGACATCCATGCCGCGGGTCGGCTCGCACAGGACGAGCAGCTTGGGCGGATAGGTCAGCCATTTTGCCAGCGCAACCTTCTGCTGGTTGCCGCCGGAGAGCATGCCGAGGTCGAGGCCGACCACCGGCGGTCTGATCTGCAACTGCTCGACCTGGCGCCTGGCGATGTCACGCTCCTGCGCCGGTTTGAGCAGCAGCGACGAGATGCGGTCGAGGATGCTGATCGAGATGTTCTTGTACACCGGCTCCTGGTGAAACAGCATGGCGCGCCGGCTCTCCGGCACCAGCGCGATGCCCGCGCGGCGCGCCGCCGCCGTGCTGGCGAAGGTCTTCGGCCGGCCCTCGACGATCAGCGTGCCGGCGTCCGGCTTCAGCTTGCCGAACAGGATGCGGGACAATTCTTGTTGCCCGCAGCCCATGAAGCCGTAAATGCCGAGCACCTCGCCGGCGCGGGCCTCGAAGGAGACGCCCTTGAGGCTGCGCGCCAGCGACAGCTGGTCGACCTTCAGCACGACCGAACTGTCGCTCGGCCGCGGCAGCATCAGATCGTCGGTGTAGCTGTGCTCGAGCGCCTCGCCGCCGCGGCCGATCATGGCCTCGATCAGCGCGCCCTTGGTGGTCGCGGCGCTCGCGGTCTCCGCAACCTTCCGCCCGTTGCGAAACACGGTGACCGTATCGGACACGCGAAGAATGTCCTCGATGAAATGGGAGATGAAGACGATGGCGGTGCCTTCCTCGCGCAAGCGCCGCAGCGTCGTAAACAGCCGCTCGACCTCGGGCGGGGAGAGGGCGGAGGTCGGTTCGTCCAGGATGACGATGCGCGCGCCCGAGAACAGCACACGGGCGATTTCGATCAGCTGCTGCAGCCCGATCGGCAAGTCGCCGAGCCTCGACATCGGATCGACGTCGATGCCGAAGCGGGCGAGCTGCTCGCCGGCCTCGTGCGCCATGCGTCGCCATTGCACGAGGCCAAGGGCGTTGGTTGGCTGGTTGCCGAGGAAGACGTTCTCGGCGACCGTGAGATCAGGCGCGACCGAGAGCTCCTGATGCACCATGGCGATACCCGCGGCATGCGCATCGCGCGCCGAGCGGAAATGGGTCTCATGGCCGTCGATCAGGAAGCGGCCGGAAAATTCGGTGTGCACGCCGGCGATGATCTTCATCAGCGTGCTTTTTCCCGCGCCATTCTCGCCGACGAGACCGTGGATCTCGCCGGGGAGAAGCGCGAAGTCGACACCACGAAGCGCTTCGACGCCGCCGAAGCTCTTCGTGATGCCCTGCAGTTCCAGGATGGGCCGTCGACCCTCAGGCATGGAGATTTCAGATCAGGAAGTGATCCTGCATCCACTGCATGCCCGCGGCATTGGCCTTGGTCACGACAGGGCCGTCGGTGACGACGTTCTTGGGAATGCCCTGGCCGCTCTTCTCGCCGCCAACGACGGCCGCAACGCCTGCAATGATCGCGCCGCCGTGGATGCGGCACGACGGATTGCGCACGGTCGCGTACATCCGGCCCTCGCTCACCGCCTGGATCGCCGGCGGCATCGCGTCCACACCACCGATCAGGATGTTGGTGCGGTTGTGGGCCTTCATGATGTTGGCAGCGGCCAGCGCCATGTCGTCATTGTGGAAGAACGCCGCGTCGATCTGCGGGTACTTGGTCAGATAGGTCTCCCAGAGCCGCGCGGTCTTGGAGACGTCCCAATCGGCCGGCTGGGTGTCGAGCACCTCGATGGCGGGGAATTGCTTGACCACCGAGTTGAAGCCCTTGGCGCGGCCCTGCGCGCCGGTGTGGCCGAGGGCTCCTTGCGTCATGATGATCTTGCCCTTGCCGCCCATCGCGTTGCAGAGCGCCTGCGTCACCGAGGCGCCCATGAACTCGTTGTCGGGGGCGAGGAAGGAATGGACGTTGATTTGGTCAAGAGGAGCAATCAGCGTGTCCATGTCGATGACGGGCGTGCCAGCGTCGATCATCTTCTGCACCGGCTGGGTGAGGGTACCGATGCCGAACGCCTGGATCGCGACGAAATCCCATTTCTGCGAGGCCATGTTGTCGATCGCCGCGCGCTGCTTTACCGCATCGAGCTGGCCATCGAACCAGGTGACTTCGACATTGAACAGCTTGCCCCAGAATTCCGCGGCCTGCTTGCCCTGCGCGCACCAGGTGGCCTGAAGGCCTGCGTTGGAGAACGCCGCCCTCAGCGGCTTCTCACTTCGTCCCATCTCGGCTGCCAATGCTGGGTTTATGCCCATGCTGCCGAGGATGGCAGTCGCGGCGCCGGCGGTCGCAGCCGCCTGAAGAAGATCGCGCCTCGTCGTCGAGAAATCTTTCGTCTCGGACATCGCTCGCTCCCATATATCTTGTCGTCGGCGCGTCATTGGTTGCGCTACCGATCTGGAAAGTGTCTCACAATCGACGAGCTCACGCCACCCAATCTGCAACACGAGAGTTGGTGCAGCGCAAAGCGCGCTACGCTGCAAGTCCACTGCGCCCGCCCGCGACGTCGAGAACCGTCTTGATGGTGAACGCAAGCATCGATCCCATCACGGGCTCGCTCCGCGTCTCAGGATGCTCATCGAACGGCCGTTGGTAGACGAGGGGCGTCAGATCGGCGTAATGCGAGGCTGCGAGCTCAAAGCTCTGCTCGATCAGTTGGGAGAGGCAGACAAAAAAAGAGCGGGGCCCTAGCCCCGCTCAAAAATTGTGTCGACCCTATTATCCCCGATTCTAAGATTTGATCTTGATTGACGGGGCGACGCTGCGTTTTGCGCGCCAGGGGCTCCTCCCGAGACTTGGACCACCAGACTTCGACCTCACGGCCAGCCTGAGCAAGAGGGATGCTAGATCAACTTTTCTCACTTGTCATCATTTTCAGCAACGATTGTTCAAAATTCGAGCAGCTGACGAAACGATCGGGCTGTTATGTGTCGTAAGTATATGACAAATATAAGAATTCTGTGGAAATCGCCGGGCGATGCCGCTGCCTCAAATGCCGGACACCGCCCCCGGACGGACGCCCTCCGAAAACATTTTCGAGAAATATGCGCCGCCGCCAGGGCAGCGATGTGATCTCGACTCGCGCCAAGCGTGGTGTTTAGTTAGCAGGCGAACGAATGGTTCGGCGGATGCGCGCACGGCTACAAAAATTCCTACCGGTTGTCCTGCTTGCGCTCGTGATGCAGGTGCTGGCGCCAATTGCCGCCTGCTGGGCCGCCGGCCAAGCCGTTGTCGACCCGCTTGGTACCGGCGTCGTCTGCCATAGCGTCAGTGAGCAGGGCGCCCCGAATGACCAGGGCGCGCCCACGGCACATGCCGGTACGTGTGCCCTGTGTTGCTTGGCGCATGCTAATGCGTCCTTCGATTCGCCGCCGCAGGCGACACTCTCCATTCCCTTACGCCCCGCTGAGCGCTTGGTGTGGCGCGAGGCGGATGCGAGCGCAGTCACTGCACATGGCAGGTCCAACGCCCAGGCGCGTGCGCCTCCGCATTTGACGTAAGCATAGCGGCCGGATCGGCCGCTTGAACCCTGTACGTCACTTTGCTTTCTTGCGGAGACATCATGTCTATCAGTCGCGCGTGCGCGGGCCTGTGGGGCCTCGCGATTGCGCTTTGCTCTCTTTGCCCAAGCCTTGTTTCCAGAAGCCTTGTCTCCAGAAGCCATGCTCACGAGATCGTTGGCAACCGCTTCTTTCCGGCAACGCTTGGCATCGACGATCCCGGCGTCAACGACGAACTCTCGCTTCCCACCTTCGACAGTTTCAAGACCGGCGACGTTCCGCCCGTTCGGCAGCGTGACGTGTCCGGCGAGTTCTCCAAGCGGATCACTGAGGATTTCGCCATCTCGTTTGGCACGACCTACACCTTCCTCGGTCCGATCGATGCGACGGTTCCTGGGGCCAACGGGTTCCAGAATCTGGAGACCACGTTCAAGTACCGGGTGTTCAAGGACCCCGTGCATGAATTCGTGGTCTCGGTGGGCCTGAGCGTGGAATGGGGCGGCACCGGCGCGCAAAGCGTGGGAGCGGATCCGTTCAACACCTACACGCCCACGATCTATTTCGGCAAAGGCTTTGGCGATCTTCCTGACACGCTCTCCTGGCTTCGGCCGGTCGCGATCACTGGGCAGGTCGGCTACGCCATTCCGGGCCGGAACTTCACCACCACCTTCGGGATCGATCCGGACTCGGGATTGAGCACTGCCGACACTGAATTCCATCCACGGGTGCTGAACTGGGGCGGCACTATCCAGTACAGCATGCCCTATTTGAAATCAGCGGTCGTGGATCTCGGCCTGCCAGACTTCATCAATCACCTGGTCCCGCTCGTCGAAGCCACCCTGCAGACCCCGGTGGCGAACACGCTTACCTCGGGCACGATGACGACGGGAACGATCAATCCGGGAGTCATCTGGGTCGGCGACAGGTTCCAGATTGCCGCTGAGGCGCTGATTCCGATCAACAGGCAAAGCGGAACCAATGTCGGCTTCATCGCTCAATTGCATTTGTATCTGGACGACATCGATCCGCGCGGCATCGGTAAGCCGATCTTCGGTGGGCCTCTCCAGCCTGCCAGCCCATTTACGAGGAATTGAGCTATGCGAGCGTCTTTATTTTTCTCGATGATTCCGTTGTTGCTGCTGCTCGCCTCCGGTGAAGCCGCGGCTCACGCGACGCTTGACTATGCCGAGCCGCGGGTCGGCAACAAGGTTGCGAACCTGCCGCGCGCGGTGACGCTGACCTTCACGCAGAAGCTTGAGGCTGCATTCAGCTCGATCACTGTCACGGGGCCTAATGGGCAACGTGTCGACGCCGGGAGGGCGAGCGTCAAGGACAACCAAATATCTGTTCCACTGAAGCCGGGCGGCGCCGGCACCTACCACGTGAACTGGCATGTGCTGTCGGTGGATACGCATACGACTGACGGGAGCTTCACCTTCCAGGTCGGCCCTTGAAGGCCCAACTGCCGATGGATTGGTCAACGCCCGATGCGCCCCTGGTCGCGATCCGTGCTGTGCATTTCGCGACGACGGCGATGATGGCCGGAAATATCCTGTTCCAGGCTTCCGTCGTCGAGCCCGCTTCGCTTGAGTTGGCAGGCGAGGCTGAGCGCGCGCGGCTCCGTGCATTGCGGATGTCATGGGGGTGCCTTGCCATAGCCGTGATCTCCGGCGGGATTTGGCTGACGCTTCAGGCGGTGTCGATGAGTGGCATGCCGCTCGAGGAAGCGCTGAGCCCTGACGTGCTGTCTACCGTTGTCAACGAAACGCAGTTCGGCCAAGTGGCAGCCCTACGGGCCTGCACTGCGGTTTGTTTGGCGATCTGCCTCATCTGCAATCGTGCGGCGATCGCGCGATGGCTTGGACTTGCGGCGTCTCTTGCATTTGCTGCAATGCTGGCCTGGACCGGACATGCCGGCGCGACCTTTGGTATCGTCGGCGACCTGCATCTTGCTGCGGATGCGCTCCATATTCTGGCCGCTGCCGCCTGGATCGGTGGCCTGGTGCCGCTGATTCTCTTCCTCGCCGCCGCCCACTATAGTAGCTCGCCGTTGCTCGCCTGCGACGTTGTTCGGCGATTTTCGACGATGGGCATCATCAGCGTGGCAACTCTCATACTGACGGGCGTGGTCAACACCGTGGTCCTGGTCGGCTCTGTGCGTGGGCTGATCGCCACAGAGTACGGCCGATTATTGTTGGTCAAGCTCGCCGTGTTCGCCTTCATGCTGACATTCGCTGCGGTCAACCGGCTGTCACTGACCCCGCGGCTGGGCAAGTACGGGGATGCTGCGCGCGCCTCTCTCATGCGAAACAGCACCATCGAGCTCGTTCTCGGCCTTGTCGTTTTCGCTATAGTCGGGCTGCTCGGCACCCTGCATCCCGCCATCCACCTCGCGAACTGAAATCAAAGAGGAGCACAAAGTGTACATCAATAAGGCTTCGTTCGGATCAATCGCGGGCGCCGTCCTGCTCACTCTCGCCCTGCGTGCTCCCGCCAGCGCCGACGACGTGAAGGCCGGTGACCTCGTCATTTCGCAGGCGTGGAGTCGCGCAACGCCTGGAGGCGCCAAGGTCGCCGGAGGCTTCCTGACCATCGAGAACAAGGGGACGGCGCCCGACAAGCTGATCGCCGTGTCGGCCGAGATCGCCGGCAAGGCTGAGGTCCACGAGATGGCGATGGACAATGGCGTGATGAAGATGCGCCCGCTGGACAATGGCCTCGTCATCGAGCCCGGCAAGACCGTGAAGCTTGCGCCCGGCGGCAGCCATCTGATGCTCCAGGACCTGAAGGGCCCCTTCAAGGAGGGCCAGAAAGTGCCGGTGACGCTCGAGTTCGAGAAGGCCGGCAAGGTCTCCGTGTCGCTTGACGTCCAGGGCGTCGGCGCGCCCGGTGGCGGAGGCATGATGATGAAGAAGATGCCCGATCATTCGGGAATGAAGATGTGACAGACGCGATCTAATGTCCGGGAGATAGAGCATGTCGAAGGCACCCTGGCTGATCCTGATGGCTGCGCTCGTCGCATCGCCGGCGGCAGCCCACGTATATCTGGAAGGCAAGCAGGCCACTGTCGGCGCGTCCTACAAGGCCGTCTTCGCCGTGCCGCATGGCTGTTCCGGCTCGCCGACCGTCAAGATCCGCGTGCAAATTCCGGAAGGCGTGATCGCCGTGAAGCCGATGCCGAAGGCCGGCTGGAATGTCGATATCGTCGAGGGCCAGTATGCCAGCGCATACGACTATCACGGCAACAAGCTGACCTCGGGCGCGAAGGAAATTGTCTGGTCCGGCGGCAAGCTGCCGGATCACAATTACGACGAGTTCATCGTCAGCAGTTTCCTCACCGACAGCCTGAAGCCGAACACGACGCTGTATTTCCCTGTCGTGCAGGAATGCGAGAAGGGTGTCAGCCGTTGGATTGAAATCCCGGCCGAGGGTGCAGCGTATTCGCATGAAGACAAGTCGCCGGCGCCTGGCGTGAAACTGCTGCCCAAGCCTTAATGCGTCTCATCGCCGCGCTCGTCACGCTGCTCTTGCTTGTCGGCACTGTGACCGACGCGATGGCGCATGCGGCGTTGATTTCGGTTGAGCCGGCGAGCGGCAGCATCCTGGCAACCGCGCCGAAGGCGGTGGAATTTCGCTTCAATGAGGCGGTGACCCCGGGCGCGATCCAGTTGATCGACGGCGCGGGCAGGGCGCGCGACGATGCGCGCGTCACGGCATCGGACGAGGGCATATCGATTGCGGTGCCGCCGGACCTGCCGCAGGGCACGGCGGTCGTGAGCTATCGTGTCATCTCGCAGGACGGTCATCCTGTGGCGGGATCAGTGATCTTTTCCGTCGGTGCGCCGACGGCCACGCAGCCTACGGCCAATGCCGATGGCCTGTTGAAGGCGCTGATCCTGATATCGCGGATCGGTGTCTATCTCGGGCTGTTCGTCGGCGTCGGCGGCGTGTTCTTTGGCCGCTGGATTGCGTGGTCGATGACGGGCATGGGCATGCCGCGCGCGGCGCTTCTCATCGGCATCCCGAGCGCGATCGTATCTCTTGGCGCGCTGGGCCTCGATCTCCTTGGCCTACCGTTGCCAGCGGGTCTGACGACGGCGCCTTGGACCATCGCATTCGCGACCAGTGCCGGCCCCGCCTTGCTTCTCGCCATCGTGGCGATGCTGCTGGCGCTGATGGCGCTGAACCGGGCTTGGTACGCGCGCGAGTTTGCCGCGATCGCGTTTGCCGGCGTCGGCCTGTCGCTCGCGATAACCGGACACGCCGCGACGGCATCGCCAGAGTGGCTGACGCGGCCGGCGATCTTCGTCCATAGCCTCGCAGTCGCTGTCTGGATCGGCGCGTTGGCGCCGCTGGCAGCGCTGGTCTCGAAGCCGACGCCGGCCGTGCTGCCGCTGCTGAACCGCTTCTCGCGCATCGCCATGCCCGTGGTCGCGGCGCTGGCGCTGACTGGGCTTACCCTTGCGATCATTCAACTCGAAAAGCCGTCGGCTTTGATAGAGACCACCTACGGCATCATTCTGTCGGTCAAACTGGGGCTGATCCTGCCCTTGTTGGTACTGGCTGCGCTCAATCGCTTCCGATGGACGCCGGCCCTGGCGAAAGATCGCGGGGCTGCGTCCGCGCTCAAATGTTCCATCCTGCTTGAGTGCGGGGCCGCGCTCGGCGTCTTTGCCGTCGTCGCTGGCTGGCGCTTCACGCCGCCGCCGCGGACTATCGTGCCGGAGACGCCGCTGGCGATCCACATCCACAGCGATAAGGCGATGTTTCAGGTGCTGGTGTCCCCGGGCAAGCCCGGCATGGACGATTTCGTGCTCCAGCTCATGACCGGCGAGGGGACGCCGCTGAAGGCCAAGGAGGCGACGCTGACGCTGAGCCTGCCGGAGCGCGGCATCGAACCGATGGAACGCGACGCCGAGCTCGGGCCCGACGGTCACTGGCATGTGGGCAAGGTCGAGCTGCCCTTCGCTGGCCGCTGGCATATGCGGATCGACGCGCTGGTCACCGATTTCGAGAAGGTCACGCTCGAGGACGACTTCGAGGTCGCGCCGCCTTGAGGCCGACGCGGTTCAAGTCCAACTTGAAGTCGACGGAAAATGACAGGAATTCCGCCGCGTTAGCGGCTTTTCTTCATTCCCGGCCTTGTGTTTTCGCTCCCAATCCGGTTTCACTGCAACCCCTCACTGATTCCCAGAGTATTGCCATGCGGTTGTCGCGGTTCTTTCTGCCCATCCTGAAGGAAAATCCGAAAGAGGCGGAGATTGTCTCGCATCGGCTGATGCTGCGCGCTGGCATGATCCGGCAGGAGGCCGCCGGCATCTATGCGTGGCTGCCGCTTGGCTTCCGGGTGTTGAAGAAGATCGAGCGGATCGTGCGCGAGGAGCAGGACCGCTCCGGCGCGCTGGAACTGTTGATGCCCACGCTCCAGCTCGCCGACCTCTGGCGTGAGAGCGGACGCTACGATGCTTACGGTCCGGAGATGCTGCGCATCGCCGATCGCCACAAGCGCGAGCTTTTGTACGGGCCGACCAACGAGGAAATGATCACGGAGATCTTCCGCGCGTATGTGAAGTCTTACAAGAACCTGCCACTGAATCTCTATCATATTCAATGGAAATTCCGCGACGAGCAGCGTCCGCGCTTTGGCGTGATGCGCGGCCGCGAATTCCTGATGAAGGACGCCTATTCCTTCGACCTCAACGAGGCCGCCGCGCGCGTCGCCTACAACAAGATGTTCGTCGCCTATCTGCGCACCTTTGCGCGGATGGGGCTGAAGGCGATCCCGATGCGCGCGGAGACCGGCCCGATCGGTGGCGATCTCAGTCACGAGTTTATCGTGCTCGCCGAGACCGGCGAATCCGGCGTGTTCATCAATCGTGACGTGCTGGACCTGCCGGTGCCGGACGAGAATGTCGACTATGACAGCGATCTGACGCCGATCATCAAGCAATGGACCTCGGTCTACGCCGCGACGGAGGACGTCCATGATCCTGCCCGCTTCGAGCAGGAGGTGCCGGCCGAGAAGCGCGTCAACACCCGCGGCATCGAGGTCGGTCAGATCTTCTATTTCGGCACCAAATATTCCGAGCCGATGAAGGCGATGGTGGCGGGCCCCGACGGCGTCGACGTGCCGATCCATGGCGGCTCCTACGGCGTTGGCGTCTCGCGCCTGCTGGGCGCGATCATCGAAGCTTGCCATGACGATGCCGGCATCAAATGGCCGGAGGCGGTGGCGCCGTTCCGCGTCGCGATCCTCAATCTGAAGCAAGGCGATGCGGCCGTCGATGGCGCCTGCGAGAAGCTCTATGCCGAACTGACCGCCAAGGGTGTCGACGTGCTCTACGACGACACCGACCAGCGCGCCGGCGCCAAATTCGCCGCCGCCGACCTGATCGGAATCCCCTGGCAGATCATGATCGGGCCCAAGGGGCTGGCCGACGGCAAGGTCGAGATCAAGAAGCGCAGTGACGGCGCCCGCGAGACCATGTCGCCTGCGGACGCGGTTGCGCGCCTGGTCGGCTGAATATTGTTCATCGCCCGATATCGCGGCCGCCAATCCGGCCACAATTGACCCCGAATCATGGGATTATCGAGCGATGGATGAAACCATGACCGAAACCGTCCAAACTGCGCCGTTCGCGCCCTTCGAGTGGATGCTCTCGGCCCGCTATTTGCGGGCGCGGCGCAAGGAGGGATTCATCTCGGTCATCGCCGGGTTCTCCTTCCTCGGCATCATGCTGGGAGTCGCCACGTTGATCATCGTGATGGCGGTGATGAATGGCTTCCGCAAAGAGCTGCTCGACAAGATCCTCGGCTTGAACGGCCATATCCTGGTGCAGCCGCTGGAATCGCCGCTGACCGACTGGAAGGACGTCGCCGAGCGCATCAGCCAGGTCGAGGGCATCCGGCTCGCGGCTCCCGTGGTTGACGGCCAGGCGCTGGCCTCCTCGCCCTGGAACGCCTCGGGCGTCCTGGTGCGCGGCATCCGCTCCGACGACCTCAACAACCTCACCTCCATCGCCAAGAACATCAAGCAGGGTTCGCTCGAGGGCTTTGACGACGGGCAGGGCGTCGCGATCGGCCGGCGGCTTGCCGACCAGCTGTCGCTGCATGCCGGCGACAGCGTGACGCTGGTGGCGCCGAAGGGCGCGGTGACGCCGATGGGCACGACGCCGCGGATCAAGCCGTACAAGATCGTCGCCGTGTTCGAGATCGGCATGTCCGAATACGACCTCGGCTTCGTCTTCATGCCGCTCGCCGAAGCGCAGGCCTATTTCAACCGCAGCAGCGACGTCACCTCGATCGAGGTGTTCACCACCAACCCCGACAGGATCGACGCCTTTCGCAAAGCGGTGACGGAAGCCGCGGGCCGGCCGGTGTTCCTGGTCGACTGGCGCCAGCGCAACTCGACCTTCTTCAACGCGCTCCAGGTCGAGCGCAACGTGATGTTCCTGATCCTGACCATGATCGTGCTGGTCGCAGCCCTCAACATCGTCTCCGGCCTGATCATGCTGGTGAAGGACAAGGGCAGCGACATCGCGATCCTGAGGACGATGGGCGCCTCGCAGGGCTCGATCATGCGGATCTTCCTGATCACGGGTGCCTCCATCGGGGTGGTCGGCACGCTGGTCGGTTTCTTCGTCGGGCTCGTGATCTGCCTCAACATCGAATCGATCAGGCAATTCCTGTCCTGGCTGACCTCGACTGAATTGTTCTCGCCGGAGCTCTACTTCCTGTCGAAGCTGCCCGCCGAGATCGACGTCGGCGAGACCACGGCCGTCGTCATCATGGCGCTGACGCTGTCGTTCCTGGCGACGCTGTACCCGTCGTGGCGCGCCGCGCGCCTCGATCCTGTCGAAGCGCTGCGCTACGAGTGAGGGGCTGATGGAGCAGCAGCATGGGGCTGAGGATGTACCGGTCATTTATCTCCACGAGATAAGACGTCAGTACCTCCAGGGCGAAGCGGCGCTGACGATCCTCGACAACGCCAAGCTGGCGCTGTGGGCGGGACAGTCCGTGGCCCTGGTCGCGCCGTCGGGGTCGGGCAAGTCGACGCTGCTGCACATTGCCGGCCTGCTCGAGGCGCCCGATTCCGGCGAGGTCTATGTCAACGGCGCGCCGACCTCGCAACTGCCCGACATCGAGCGCACCCAGCTGCGCCGCAGCGATATCGGCTTCGTCTACCAGTCGCACCGGCTGCTGCCGGAATTCTCGGCGCTGGAGAACGTGATGATGCCCCAGATGATCCGCGGCCTGAAGAAGTCCGAGAGCGTCAAGCGCGCCAAGGAGATCCTCGGCTATCTCGGCCTCGGCGAGCGCATCACCCATCGGCCCGCCGAGCTGTCGGGCGGCGAGCAGCAGCGCGTCGCCATCGCGCGTGCGGTCGCCAATGCGCCGCGCGTGCTGCTGGCGGACGAGCCGACCGGCAATCTCGATCCGCATACGGCCGATCACGTGTTCCAGGCCCTGATGCAGCTGGTCAAGGCGACCAAGGTCTCGATGCTGATCGCGACCCACAACATGGAGCTCGCCGGCCGCATGGACCGGCGGGTGTCGCTCTCGAACGGCCAGGTCATCGAGCTCGAATAGCCAAAACGCGAAAACAACCCCAAGCACAGTAGAAGGCCATGGCCGTCTACATCAGGGGTGCCCGCTTCCAGCTAGCTGATCAATCAGGCCTATCCGCCGCGACGGCGCATCGCCGCAGCGAGCAGGGTCGTTACGGCTTGATCACCGTCATGTTGAACGCGCCCGCATTGGCGGCCGCATAGTCCACGGCCTCGTTGGCGTGGTCGAGATCGAATGACGTCGTCTCGAAGTGATCGAGGCGCAAGAGGCCGGCGCGGACCAGGGCGATCAGGCGAACCGCGGCATCCGGCGGATACATCCAGACGCCATGAATCGTGATGCACTCGCGCATGATCCAGTTGTAAGGCAGCTCCAGCCCGGGGCCGCCTTGCATGTTGACGCCGCCCATCAGCACGATACGGCCATTGGGCCGCACAGTCATGATCGCGGCGCGGACCACCGTCGTCGAGACGGAAGGCGGCATGATGTCGAACGCGCAGTCGATCGGGCTGGCTGCCGCACGCTTCATCAGCTCGCGGTCGTCGTTTTCGTTGCCCGTCAGCTTCACCGGCCTGACACGCGCGCCATGGCGACGCACGAGCTCGGCGAGCATCTTCTCGTTGCGGCCCGGCGCAACGACGCAAGCCGCACCCATCGCGAGTGCCACCGCCACGGCTGCGCTGCCGAAATTACCGGTCGCGCCGCTCACCAGGACTGTCTCGCCGGGCTGCAGCCTGGCGGCAAGGAAACCGCCATAGGGCACCAGCAAGGTTCCGAGCGCGCACCATTGCGCGGCCTCTTCTTCGCTGATTTCGCCGAGCCGCGTCACGTTCTCGGTCGGCACCCTCATCCGCTGGGCAAAGGAGCCGTCATGAAAATACTTCTGCAGCCGCATGCCGCCTTCGCCGCGCGCGCTGACACCCTGCAGATGAATATCGGGAGCGATCGCGTCGTCGCGCGAGCGGACCGTCGGATCGCAGAGGACCCAGTCGCCGACGGACAATTTGGTTGAGTCCGGGCCAATCGCGCGCACGCGTCCGACCCCGCCGGCTCCTGGAACGGCGGGTAGATCCAGTGCGTATTTGCGTTCGCCGCTGAACACTTCCTTGGAATAGGACAGCACGCGGGTGGCGACGACGTCGACGATCACCTCTCCGGTGCCGAGCACGGGGTCGGGAACGTCCTCGATCGCTAGCGGGGACCCGAAGGATTTCAATACGGCAGCTTTCATGATGTTCACCTCAGAGATGGGTGATACCCATCTAAGGCGGCCTTGAAGGGACAAGAAGGCCTGGTATTATCCTAGTATTCCGACGACCCTCCATCACTGGAGCCTCCTATGGCTGACCCCCGCCGCGTCGAATTCGGCGACTTCCTCCGCTCCCGCCGCGAAAAGCTGTCGCCGAAGAGCGTCGGCCTTCCTGCGGGGCCACGGCGGCGCACGGCGGGGCTGCGGCGCGAGGAGGTGGCGCAGCTCGCCGGCATCGGGGTCGACTGGTACATCCGGCTCGAGCAGGGCCGTACCGTCAGCCCGTCGGTCACGACGGTCGATGCGCTGGCGCGGGCGCTGCGGCTGAGCAAGACCGAGCATGCGCATCTCAAGGACCTCGCGCGCGATGGTGCGAGGGGCCCCTTCACCCGCGAGGTGGTGCCGCCAGCCATTCGGCGCCTGGTCGAGAGCCTGCCGCATCCGGCCTACATCACCGGCAGGCGCTGGGACGTGCTGGCCTGGAACGAGGCCGCCGAGGAGGTCTTCGCGTTCGGGCGGCTGCCGGAAGAGGACCGCAACACGCTGCTGTTGATGATGACCAACAAGAAGACGCGGAAATCCTACGGCGCAGGCTGGGCTGACGTCGCCAAGCGCATGGTCGCGATGTTTCGCGCCACCCACGACGTCTGGGCCGGCGATCCCGCCTTTGCCGAATTGGTGGCGCGCCTGCGCGAAGGCAGCCCCGAATTCGTCAAGTGGTGGGGCGCGCACGAGGTGCACGGCACCTTGTCGGGCCGCAAGACCATGACCCATCCCACCAAGGGCGTGCTGCATTTCGAGCACACCAGTTTTCAGGCCAACGACGATCCGGCATTGAAGCTCGTGATCTACACGCCGGTGTAGGGGGCTCGATGGCGGGCCCACCAAGGCGGGCATGAGATTGCGCTCGCTGGCGCCTCAACCCATCGTTGCGGTTGAGGAGAATTAATGTTACAATCCGTAGCATAAATCGTGCGCGGTCAGGATGTGGCGCGACGGCACGGCGATCGAAAAAGTGGGTCACGAGAGAGAGCCGGATGCAACGTCGGCAATTCATGTCGCTGCTTGGTGGGGCAGCCCTGACTCCGATCGCCGCGACGCCTGCGTTTGCTGCCGCTCATGCCAATTGTGCTGGCCCGGCGAGGCGTGAGGACGGCTGGTCCGTTCCGTCTGCCAGCGAAGACAACGACATCAACCTCGCCGCCTTGTGCGGGATGGCGGATCGGCTCGAAAGCTCGGGCGCCAACATTCATGCCGTGCTGGTCGCCCGTCATGGCAGGCTGGCGTTCGAGCGATACTTCAAAGGATCTGATGAGGTCCCCAGTCGCTTCTTCGGCGTCCGCGTCAGGGACATCAGCTTCGACGCCGATACGCTGCATAATCTGAAATCGTGCTCGAAGAGCGTCGCGTCGCTGGTCATCGGCATCGCGATCGACCAGGGCCTCATTCGAAGCATCGACGAACCGGTCTTCAACTTCTTCCCCGAATTGTCCGACCTGCGGTCCCCGGACAAGGATCGCATCCTGCTCTCACATCTGCTCACCATGTCGCTGGGCCTTAAGTGGGTGGAGGCGACGGCGGCGACGGGCGACGACAACGACGAGGTGCGCATGCACATGGCGCAGGATGCCTGTCGCTACGTCCTCGGTCTTCCCGTGACTGCACCGGCCGGGCAGGAGTTCTTTTACAACACCGGCGCGCTTGCGCTGCTCTCGGCGATCGTCCGCAAGGTCACCGGCCGTCCGCTCGATGAATTTGCGCGTAGCGTGCTGTTCGAGCCCTTAGGCATCACTGAATTCGAATGGAGCAGGTTCAAAGGCGACAGCGACGCCGGTGGGGGATTGCGCCTGCGTCCGCGCGACATGGCGAAGATCGGCCAGCTCGTCCTCGCGCGCGGTCGCTGGAACGATCGGCAAATCGTGTCCAAGGCATGGATCGAGGCGTCGACGGCAACGAAGCTCAAGGCGGATGACTATCAATCCTACGGATACTTGTGGTGGTTGGGACGCTCTCGCCTCAATGGGCGTATGGTCCCGTGGATTGGCGCACTTGGCCGAGGCGGCCAGTCGATCCGCATCGTCCCGGAGCTCGATCTCGTCGTCGCGGTGACCGCGGGATATTATCAGGACTACAGCCCTGCAGCTTTCAAGCTGCAGTACGATGTGTTCAGGGACGTCTTGCAGGCGATCTCGCCTCCGGTCTGAATGGGGAACTCGCGTTAGCGTTTGACCATTGAGCAAAGTCCGCCCGGGAAAAGTGGTCCTTCCATTTTAAGACCATTCGGTCTATATATATGGCATGCGCCGCAAGACCTCAGCGCCATCGCCCCGTGGCCGTCCCCGAACGTTCGACACCGAAGCTGCCGTCGAACGCGCGATGAATGTGTTCTGGACGCGCGGCTACCACGCCACGGCGCTGCCTGATCTTCTTCGTGCGACGAGGCTCTCGCGCGGCAGCCTTTATGGCGCCTTCGGCGACAAGCACTCGCTCTTCCTGCGTGCACTTGATCGCTACATTGCCGACGCCCTCTCTCGCATGGATGTCGAGTTTGCTCCCGATAGAGAGCCGGTCGATGGCCTGCGGGCCTACTTTGCCGGCTATGTTGAGCGCAACAGCGGCGCCAGTGGTCGGCGCGGATGCCTGCTGGTCGCCACAGCCATGGAGCTGGCTGGCCGTGACGCCGAGGTTGACCGTCGCATCGATGGCTTTTTCAAAGCCATGGAGAGGAAGGTGGCCAGTGCGTTGTCCCGTGCGAAGGCCGCGGGCAAGCTCGCCGATGGCGTCGAGCCTTCGAGTGCCGCCCGAATTATCGTTTGTTTCGTCGAGGGCATGCGGGTGGTTGGGAAAACGGCACCCACGCGAGTCATCTCGCAAGCCACCGTCGACGCTTTGCTCGACCGCTTCATCAGGTAGACAAGCCATGGACGTTTCCGCTGCTCGCAGACCTATATCTGGACCGAATGGTCTTGAAAGTAACGACGCCATGTCCGCCATCCAGATCGTCTGTGCTGTGGCCGTCCCCTTGCTCTGGGGTTATCAGTTCGTGGTCATCAAGGTCGGCGTGACGGAGTTTCCGCCGCTCTTCTTTCTGGCGCTGCGCTTCCTGGCCATCGCGCTGCTGCTCGTTCCTTTCGTCAGGCGGCCGACGCGGCAGCAATTCGGTCCTGTCGCAGCAATTTCGCTTTTCCTCGGCGGACTGAATTTCGGGCTGTTCTATGTTGGTCTTGGGCTCGGCTCGGGAAGCCTGTCGGCCGTCGCATACCAGCTCGCTCCACCCTTCACCGTCCTGTTGGCCTGGCCGCTGCTGGCGGAGAAGCCGTCGCTCCCCACCTCCGCCGGCGTCGTGATCGCGTTCGCCGGCGTGGCCGTGCTGGCTGTGGGCCCCGGCCTGTCGGCCAACGCGCTTCCGCTGCTGCTCGTGGTCGGAGCCGCATTCGCGTTCGCCGTGTCCAACGTCCTGACCAAGCGCTATGGCCCCTTCGATCCCCTGATGCTGATGGGATGGTCGTCGCTGCTCACGGTGCCGCAGGTTCTGGTGATGTCCTTCCTGCTCGAGCATGGACAGCTCGCAAGCCTTGTCGTCGCGGATGAACGTGGCTGGCTGGCGCTGGCCTACACGATCTTCATCGGAGGGATCGTCGGATTCGGCCTCTGGTTCTGGCTGATCGCCCGGTGCTCCATGGGTCGCGTCGCGCCGTTCGGCCTGTTGCTGCCGATGTTCGCCTTGATATCGAGTGTGGTGTTCCTCGGCGAGCAATTGACGCCAAAACTTGTCGTCGGCGGGCTGCTCGCGATATCAGGTGTTGCGATGACGCAGATGCGAGCGGCGGCTCGTTCGTGAGCGTGGACAGCCTCCACCGAACCTCTTTGCGAAACGACGAAGTTTCGGGGTAGGCTCGTCGGCATAGTCAGATGCTGTTTGGAGCCCGCCTGTGACCATCGCCCTCAAGGGCATCATTCCCGTGATGCTGACGCCGTTCACCGAAGCGAACACGGTCGATTATTCCGGCCTCGAACGGCTGATCGAATGGTACATCGCAGGCGGTGCCGACGCGCTGTTCGCGGTCGCCCAGTCGAGCGAGATGCAGTTCCTGACCCTGGACGAGCGCGTCGCGCTGGCGCGGTTCGTCGCCGAGACCGTGGCCGGCCGGCTTCCGGTCATCGCCTCCGGCCATATCAGCGCCTCCAGGGAGGACCAGCTTACCGAGCTAACGTCGATCGCAAAGACCGGTGTCGACGGCTTGGTGCTGGTGACGAACCGTCTTGCCTCGCCCGATCAGACGGGGACTGATTTCACCGACAATCTGACCTGGCTGCTCGATCGGCTGCCCAGGGAGATGACGCTCGGCCTCTATGAATGCCCGGCGCCATTCCGCCGGCTGCTCTCGGACGACGAGCTGGCCTTCTGCGCCGACAGCGGCCGCTTTGCGGTCCTCAAGGACGTCTCATGTGACCTGCCGACCGTGCAGCGCCGCGTCAGGCTGGTCAGCGGCTCGCCACTGACCATCGTCAATGCCAATGCGGCGATCGCCTTCGATGCGATGAAGTCAGGCGCTCCCGGCTTCACCGGCGTGTTCACGAACTTCCATCCCGATCTCTACAAATGGCTGCTGACGCAGCACCAGAAGCATCCCGAACTGGCGAACGAGCTTTCGGTGTATCTGGCGCTCGCCGCGATGGCGGAGCCGATGGGCTATCCCAAACTGGCGAAGCTCTATCACCAGCGGCTCGGCACTTTTTCCTGCATCGAGAGCAGGGCGGTGGACTTCGATATCAGAGAGCGGTTCTGGGCGCTGGATGCGCTGATCGACAAGATCGTCGAGGGACAGCAAGCGTTCCGCGCGAGGATCGCGGCGGCAGGCTGAGCAAGACCTGCATGGCGAGCTTACGGCGACGGCACCGCGGAAGGCGTCGCATCGACTTTCGGTTGGGGGATTGCCGGCCACGGGCCTCTCGGGGCTGACGTCGCCGGCGGCGGGCAGGATTCCGAAAGTTGCGTCCAGGCCGAAGGCAGGCCCGTGGCGTCGATGTCGAACTTTGTCGTGTCTGCCGTTTGGTCCGGCTTCTGCGTGGTCTCCCGGACATGCAGGGAGCGGGACGCCATGATCGCCCTGAACGTGCCGAAATCGAGCGAGCCGCTCCACATTTCGTATTTGCCTGACCGCACCGGACGTCCTCCGGCTTCCTCGGTGGGCGCTGCGTCCGCCGTCATCATGACAGTGTGCTGGCCGCTCGCCGCCTCGTCGATCTCAGCCGCGAACATCAGCGGCACTCGATTTTTGTTGTCGCAGTACAGGCGCCATTCCATGGTTCGGAACGACGGACCGTTATCGCCTCTGAGCGTCGCGAACTTGCTGATATAGGGCCGGGCTCCCTTCACCAGCCGCCACATCGTCTCGGCAACGGGACGCGTGTCGATGCCGAACCTGTCGAGCTCGGCGCGCGTCAGCACGTGCAGGTTTTCGAACTTCACGGTGCGAATTAAATCGTCAAGCTCGCGGCTGATGCCCATCGCCGCGATATAGGCCGCCCGCTGGTGGTCGGCGCTTGCGGTCTGACGCCGCCTGAATTCAGCGACCAGCGCCTCTGGCGGATGGCCGTGAATCGCGAAGACGAGCCTGGAATTATGCACCGCCAGCGCAGCGTCGGGCGCCACTTCGCGCGATATCGCACCGAGAAACACGTAGCCGCAGGCCGAGTTACACATAGCACGATAGGTGGTGAGATCGGCCTCGATTTCGCCGCCTGCGTTCTTCGCCTTCAGGCAGGCGGCATCAACCTGCGTGCCTGCAGCACATGCTGATGCGATCGTCTGGCCAACGCGGGCGACCGCCTTGCGGCTGCGCAGCAGCCGTCCGACGACATAGGACTGCTCCACATTGCCGCCGGGCGAATGCAGGTAGATCGGGCGCTGGGTGTCCTTGACGGCGGCGAGGAAGCGGCGAACGCGGGACGCTGCGTTTGCGTCGATCTCGCCCTCGATGGCGATCCAGCGGTCGCAGCCCGGTCCGCACGCGCCGGGTGCCCCCTTGGCAAGATAGATCGTCAAACTGGGGGCAAACCCGGCTTTCTCAGCCGCCGTCTGCTCTGCATGCAATGCGCCGGGGAAGGTCAGCGAGGCCAGGAGGAGCACGGCGCGGAGCAGGATGCGGACGAACATGGACTGGGGAGGCCGGGGTGATGCAGGTTGTGAAGCAACGTTACATGACGATCGCAGCTGCCACAACTTTCAGTGGCGCAGTGGACCTCCCTGACGCGGATGGCGTCGCGTGCCCCAGTGTTGAGACGCGCGTGTCCTGTTTGCACGCGAAGAGCTGGCGCAGCGAGGCGAGGGGAGGGCGGTCGAGACTGCACGCATTATTGCGTGTGCCACTCCGAATTGCGTGTGCCACTCCTCGGTTGAAACACGCGACGAGCCGGCGCCTGCGCGCGGCGAATGCGAATGTGGCGAACGCGCGTGAGAATGTGGCGGCAATGCGGAGAGAACATGCTCGTCGTTTTTCCAATTCACGGAATCGTGCGTGCGACCTCGTTACGCGGGATTCCGATGCAAGGCGGGTGTCGACGTTGGAATCGCTGAATACTCTTGTTTCAAAGGGTTTCCGCGCACGCGCTGCTAAACACTCGTTAATGAAGCCGGGCCCTTTGGCGCGAACTGTTGCGTCGAGGCTACAGCAATTTCGTCGATCATTGTTATGAGGACGCCAAGGCCGGGGGGCCTAACGACGAAACTGGAACGGGAATCAAATGAACAAGAATTTGTTGCTCGCTGCTGTGAGCCTTGTCGCGATCACCGCGGCCGCGCCGGCGCTGGCTGCTGACCTCGCTGCGCGTCCTTACACCAAGGCGCCTGCGATGATCGCCACGGTCTATGACTGGAGCGGCTTCTACATCGGTATCAACGGCGGCGGCGCTTCGGGTCATTCGACCTGGGATCTGACCGGCGTCGGTCGCGAAGGCTCGCACGATGCGACCGGCGGCACCGTCGGTGGCCAGGTCGGCTATCGCTGGCAGTCCGGCCAGTGGGTGTTCGGCCTCGAAGGCCAGGGCAACTGGGCTGACTTCACCGGCGACAACACCAGCGCACTGCTCGCTCAGCGCAACCGCACCAAGATCGACTCGTTCGGTCTGATCACCGGTCAGGTCGGTTACGCCTGGAACAACGTGCTCGTCTACGCCAAGGGCGGTGCGGCCGTCGTCGGCGTCAAGAACGAAGTGTTCAGCACCGCGACCGGCGGTCTGCTCGCCTCGAACAGCGACACCCGCTGGGGCGGCACGGTCGGCGCCGGCCTCGAGTTCGGCTTTGCGCCGAACTGGTCGGTGGGTGTCGAGTACAACCACATCTTCCTGGCGGACAAGGACGTCACTTTCACCGGCCTGAAGACCGACAGCATCAAGCAGGACGTCGACATGGGCCTCGTCCGCCTGAACTACAAGTTCGGCGGCCCTGTTATCGCCAAGTACTGAGCAACTCCGCTCTGGAAAGAGCTGACGTCGAAAGCCCCGGCCTTGCGCCGGGGCTTTTTTATTCCGTGAGTTCAGCGAGTTAACCATTTCGCCGCGAGGAGGCGGAGTTGGCTTGACTCCCGAGAACGAAATGAGAACAATGTTCTCCATACGTTCTGGTGATGGAGCAAGCCATGTTCAGGATTTTCGTGGAAGAAGCCGCTGCACTGACGTCGATCGCGCTGTTCGTCGGGATGATCGCGATCTGGGCCCAGGTCATTCCCCAGCTCTGATGCTGCGGAACCGGGGTAGCGGTTCTGTAAACCGATGCTCGGGAACCTCTCTTGGTCTCCTTGGGGAAAAGCGGGATGAGGCGGCGAAGCGGCGGCTTCAGCGTGGACTCTGGCGCGGCGAGCCCCCACCATTGTGAGGCGAGTCGGCAAGGGTACTCCAATGGCGAGTGGATGATGATCCCGACGCCGGCGACCGCTCCATCCCATCTGCAAGAGGCCGTTACGCGACCATGCCGAGCGCCGGATTTGTCCACCTTCACGTTCACTCGGCCTATTCGCTGCTCAAGGGCTCGATCAAGATCGCCAAGCTCGGCGAGCTCGCCAAGAAGGACCACCAGCCGGCGCTGGCGCTGACCGACACCGACAATCTGTTCGGTGCGCTCGAATTCTCCGACAAGATGGCCGGCTACGGCATCCAGCCGATCGTCGGCCTGGAACTCGCGATCGATTTCGGCGACCAGGATCCCAACGCGCGCAACGCGCTGCCGCCCTCGCGCGTGGTGCTGCTGGCCGCCCAAGAGCGCGGCTATCGCAGCCTGATGCGGCTGAACTCGCGCGCCTTCCTCGAATCGCCCGACAGCCACGCGCCGTTCATCAAGTTCGACTGGTTCGACGGCGAGACCGAAGGCCTGATCGCGCTGACCGGCGGCCCTGACGGACCGATCTCGCTCGCGCTCGCGAGCGGCCAGGCCGAGGTTGCGGCCGCGCGCTGCGAGCGTCTCGCCGGCCTGTTCGGTGATCGCCTCTATGTCGAACTGCAGCGTCACAACATCGACAAGGAGCGGCGGATCGAGAGCGCCCTGATCGACCTCGCCTACGGCAAAGGCCTGCCGCTGGTCGCGACCAACGAGCCGTATTTCGCCTCGACCGACGATTACGAGGCGCATGACGCGCTGCTCTGCATCGCCGGCGGCCGGCTGATCGCCGAGACCGAGCGCGAGCAGCTCACGCCGGACCATCGCTTCAAGACCCGCGCCGAGATGGCGGTCCTGTTCGCCGACATTCCGGAAGCGCTGGCATCCACCGTCGAGATCGCCGAGCGCTGCTCGTTCCGCCCCCTGACGCGCAAGCCGATCCTGCCGTTCTTCACCGTCGGCGCCGCCGGCAGCACCGATGCGGCCGCGGTCGAGGCGGCCGAGTTGAAGCGGCAGGCGGAGGAGGGGCTTGCCAATCGCCTACGCGTGCACGGCCTGTCGCAGGGGACCACGGAGGAAGACTACAACAAGCGACTGGCGTTCGAGCTCGACGTCATCATGCGCATGAAATACGCGGGCTACTTCCTGATCGTGTCGGACTTCATCAAATGGGCGAAGAGCCAGGGCATTCCGGTCGGGCCGGGCCGCGGCTCCGGCGCCGGCTCGCTGGTCGCCTGGGCGCTGACCATCACCGACCTCGATCCGATCAAGTTCGGCCTGCTGTTCGAGCGCTTCCTCAATCCCGAGCGCGTCTCGATGCCGGACTTCGACATCGACTTCTGCCAGGACCGCCGCGGAGAGGTGATCAAGTATGTCCAGGAACGCTACGGCCGCGACCAGGTCGCGCAGATCATCACCTTCGGTACGCTGCAGGCGCGCGGCGTGCTGCGCGACGTCGGCCGCGTGCTGCAGATGCCCTATGGCCAGGTCGACAAACTCACAAAGCTGGTGCCGCAGAATCCGGCCGCGCCGGTGACGCTGGCGGCCGCGATCGAGAGCGAGCCGAAGCTGCAGGCGTTCCGCGATGAAGATCCGATCGTGGCGCGCGCCTTCGATATTGCCCAGCGCCTCGAAGGCCTGACGCGGCACGCCTCGACCCACGCGGCCGGCATCGTGATCGGCGATCGCCCCTTGAGCGAGCTGGTGCCTCTCTACCGCGATCCCAAATCCGACATGCCGGTGACCCAGTTCAACATGAAATGGGTCGAGCCGGCGGGCCTCGTGAAGTTCGACTTCCTCGGCCTGAAGACGCTGACGGTGCTCGACGTCGCCTGCAAGCTGCTCAAGCCGCGCGGCATCCATGTCGATCTCGCCACGCTGCCGATCGACGATGCCGAGAGCTATCAGATGCTGGCGCGCGGCGAGGTGGTCGGCGTGTTCCAGGTTGAAAGCCAGGGCATGCGGCGCGCGCTGGTCGACATGCGGCCCGACCGTTTCGAGGACATCATCGCGCTGGTCGCGCTGTATCGCCCGGGCCCGATGGCGAACATCCCGACCTATTGCGCGCGCAAGCACGGCGACGAAGAGCCGGAATATCTGCATCCCGTGCTCGAGCCGATCCTGAAGGAGACGTTCGGCGTCATCATCTACCAGGAACAGGTGATGCAGATCGCGCAGGTGATGTCGGGCTACTCGCTCGGCGACGCCGACCTCCTGCGCCGCGCCATGGGCAAGAAGATCCGCGCCGAGATGGACAAGCAGCGCGACATCTTCGTCGCGGGCGCGGTGAACAACGGCGTGCCGAAGGGGCAGGCCGAGACCATCTTCGAGCTGCTCGCCAAGTTCGCCGATTACGGCTTCAACAAGAGCCACGCGGCGGCCTACGCGCTGGTATCCTATCACACCGCCTATATGAAGGCGCATTATCCGGTCGAGTTCATCGCAGCGTCGATGACGCTCGATCTGAACAACACCGACAAGCTTTCCGAATTCCGCTCCGAGGCGCAGCGCCTCGGCATCAAGGTCGAGCCGCCGAACATCAACCGGTCCGGGGCGACCTTCGAGGTCGGCGAGAAGACGATCTATTACGCGCTCGCAGCGCTGAAGGGCGTCGGCATCCAGGCGATCGAGCAGATCATCGAGGAGCGCACCAAGCGCGGGCTGTTTACCTCGCTCGCCGACTTCGCCGCGCGCGTCAATCCGCGCGCGATCAACAAGCGCATCATCGAGAGCCTCGCCGCCGCCGGCGCGTTCGACACGCTGGAGCCGAACCGCGCCCGCGTGTTCGCCGGCGCGGACTCGATCCTGGCCGCCTGCCAGCGCGCGCATCAGGCCGAGACCAGCGGCCAGAACGACATGTTCGGCATGGCGGCGGACGCGCCGACCATCATGCTGCCGCAGATCGAGCCGTGGCTGCCGGCCGAAAAACTCCGCCGCGAATATGACGCGATCGGCTTCTTCCTGTCGGGACATCCGCTCGACGATTACGCCACCGTTCTGAAGCGGCTGCGGGTGCAGAGCTGGGCGGAGTTCTCGCGTGCGGTGAAGACCGGGGCGACCGCCGGCAAGGTCGCGGCGACCGTGGTGTCGCGCATGGAGCGGCGCACCAAGACCGGCAACAAGATGGGCATCATGGGACTGTCCGATCCCACCGGCCATTTCGAGGCGGTGCTGTTCTCCGAGGGCCTTGCGCAATATCGCGACGTGCTGGAGCCGGGCGCGGCCGTGCTGCTCCAACTCGGCGCCGAGCTTCAGGGCGAGGACGTCCGCGCCCGCGTGCTGCATGCCGAACCGCTCGATGATGCCGCCGCCAAGACGCAGAAGGGCCTGCGCATCTTCGTGCGCGACACCAAGCCGCTCGACTCGATCGCCAAGCGCCTGGCTGGCCCCGAGGCAGCTGGCGCAAACGGCGCCGCGCCGAAAATCGGCAGTCCCGGCATTGCGCCGCGCGGAAATGGCGACGGCGAGGTCTCGCTGGTGATGATGCTCGACCTCGAGACCGAGGTCGAGATGAAGCTGCCGGGCCGCTTCAAGGTCTCACCGCAGATCGCCGGCGCCATCAAGGCCGTCGCCGGCGTGGTGGACGTGCAGCAGATCTAGCTCCGGTCGCGATATGTCCGCGGCGTGCAACGCCGTGGATGCGGTAGTTTCGTTGCTCAATCTGCGCTATTATGATTGCGATGGTGCTCTCTATAAGGGCACGTCCTTTCGCCGGGAGGAGCGGGACATGTGCGACCAAAGCTCTGGAGCCATGCGGGACAAATTCGCGTCGTCGCGGCGATCGGCGATGCTGCTGGCGGCTGCCGCGCTTGGCACCGCCTTCAGTGGCCGCGCCTTCGCCAAGGAGACCAAGGCGCCGCCCAAGCCGCACAACGTGCTCTCGCCGGACGCGGCGCTGAAGCGGCTGATGGACGGCAATGCGCGCTACGTCGACGGCGTGACGCGGCGCCACGATTTCAAGCATGAGCGCGAGGCGCTGGCGGGCGGGCAGAATCCGTTCGCGGCGGTGCTAAGCTGCGCGGACTCGCGCATCGCGCCGGAATACGCCTTCGACACCGGACGCGGCGATCTCTTCGTCTGCCGCGTCGCCGGCAATTTTGCCGGCACCGAGACCGTTGCCAGCATGGAATACGCGGTCGCGGTGCTCAACACGCCGCTGATCCTCGTGCTCGGCCATGACGCCTGCGGTGCGGTCGATGCAACGCTGAAGGCGCTCAAGGACGACAAGCCGCCGCCGGGACATATCCCCTCTCTGGTCGATGCGATTGCGCCGGCTGCCAAGACCGCGATGCAACAGGGCGGGGACGCACTCGACAAGGCGATCCGCCAGAACGTGATCGACAATGTCGCGAAGCTGAAGGCGGCGGCGCCGATTCTCAACGCGGCCGTGGAGCAGGGCAGGCTGAAGATATCAGGGGGCATCTACCGGCTCTCGACGGGAACAGTGGATCTGATCGCGCAAGGCTAAGGCTGACGCAAAGGCGGAAGCTTACGCGGAGCTGACGCGACTGGCCGATGCCATGCCGCCGCCTCAATCCGAGCCTTTCGTTCAACTGCCGTTCAGCCGGCCGCGCGCCTCATGCGTGGTGGACACTCAACAACAATAACGGGCGAGCAAGCCATGCGCGGGACACACAAGGCCTTCCTCTGCTTCCTTCTACCAATCCTCTTCGTTGCAGGCGTGATTGCTCCGGCGTGCGCCCAGCAGCAGGAAAAGCGCATTGCGCTCGTGGTCGGCAACGGCGCTTATTCCAAGTCGCCGCTGGCAACCACCGCCAATGATGCCGGCCTGATCGCGCAGACGCTGCAGGCCGCGGGCTTCGACGTGGTCGGCGCGCGCGATCTCGACGGCGACACGCTGCGCAAGAGCATGCGCGATTTCATCCAGAAGGCGCAGGCCTCCGGACCCGGCACCGTCGCGATGATCTATCTGTCCGGCTATGGGGTGCAGCTGGCCGGCGAGAACTATTTCATCCCTGTCGATTCCAACATCACGCGGGACACCGACATTCCGACCGAGGCGCTGCGCATCAGCGACTATGCCCGCCAGCTCGCCGCCGTCCCGCTCAAGGCCAACATCATCGTGCTCGATGCCGCGCGCGCGCAGCCCTTCGTCGAGGGTGGCCAGCAGCCGATCGCGAGCGGCCTTGCGCTGGTCGAGCCGGATCCGAACATGCTGATCGCCTTCAATGCAGCGCCAGGCACGGTGGCCCCGGAGGAGCCGGGACCCTACGGCATCTATGCGCAGTCGCTCGCCGAGATGATCCGCACCGGGGGCCTGTCATTGCCCGAGGTATTCGACCGCGTCCGCCTGCGCGTCAACGAGGCCTCGAAAGGCGCGCAGGTGCCGTGGGACGACCACAAGATCTCCGCACAGTTCGCCTTCTTCGAGCGCGCGCCCGATGCGCCGCCGCCGGCGGCTGCGCCCGACCAGGTCGCCGCGATCCGCAACAAGCCGATCCGCGAACTCGGCGTGCAGGACGCCTATGCCGCCGCGCTCGAGCGCGACACGCTGCCGGCCTATGAGGATTTTCTCGCCGCCTATCCCGGCGATCCCCTGGCCAAGCGCGTGATGGCGATCGTCGCGGCGCGCCGAGAGGCGATCACCTGGCGGCGGACCTACCGCGCCGACACGCCGGACGCCTATTGGTCGTATCTGCGCCGCTATCCGCGCGGGCCGCATGCGGGCGATGCACGGCGCAGGCTTGCGATCCTGACCGCGCCGATCGAGCCGCCGCCGACTTTCGCGATGATGGATTACGACGTGCCGCCGCCGCCGCCGGAGGAGGTCGTCTATGTCGATCGTCCGGTACTGTATTTCAGCGATCCCGTGTTCGACTTCGTGCCGCCGCCGCCGCCGCCGGTCTATTTCTGCCCGCCGCCGCCACCTGATTTCGTGGTGCTGCCGCCGCCGCTGCCGGTGGTCGGCCTGTTCGTGCTGCCGCAGCCGGTCTTCGTGCCGATCCCGGCGTTCTACAATCCGCCGGCCTATGTCGCGCCGCCGCCGAACAACATCATCGTCAACAACATTCATAACACCACGGTCATCAACACCGTGATCAACCAGCCGCCGGCGCCGCCTCCCGCCGGCAATGCCGCTGCGGCCGCAGCTGTTGCCGCCAATGGGCCAGGGCGCCCGAGCGGGATGACGCAGGTGCCGAAGGTCGTGCAACAGCAGGCGCAACAGATCCAGGCCAATCCGACCCAGCACCTCACGCCAAGCCAGCAGGCGCTGGTCAGCAACCCCACGGCAAAGCCGGCGGCGATGAAGGTGATGCAGGTGCACGCGACGCCATCAGGGACCGGGACGCCGACCGGAGCGGCGCCGCCGGCATCGCCGCCGCCCGGTCATGCGCTTCCTGTTCCGGGGACGCAGAACACGCCGGCTGCGCCGGCCGGTGCGGCACAGGTCCCCAACGGCAAACCGGCGCCGACGGCCGCAGCGCCCGCCAACGGTCAGCCTCAGGGCCATCCCAATACGGCGACCACGACCGCCCCGGCCGGGGCCGCAACCACGCCGGCCGCACCTGCCGGCGCAACCCAGGCCCCCAACGGCAAGCTGGCGCCCACGGCAAATGCACCCGCCAATGGCCAGCAGCAGGGCCATCCCAATACGGCAACCGCGCCTGCCACCACGACCGCCCCGGCCAACGCCGCAACCACGCCGGCCTCCAAGCCGCCGGTGGCACAAACACCGCCGACGGGCGCACCGAATCCGCATGCCAAATCACTGGCGCATGAGCCGGCGGTGACGCCGCCGACTACGACCCCGCCGGGCAAGCCGGCTGCGACCGCGACGAACCCCGCCACGACAACCGTGACCAACGGGAAGCCGACGTCGCCGACTTCGTCGCCAGTCGCGGCGCGCGAGCCGATCAAGCCGCAGGGGCTGCGGCCTGCAACGCCATCGCCCGCGCAGGTCACGCGGACGCCGCCGCCGCCGCAAGCGCCGCACCCGCAGGCGCTCGCGCGGCCAACGCCTCCGCCTCCGCCGCACGTGGCGCCGCCTCCGCCGCGGGTCGCGCCCCCGCCACCGCGGGTGGCCGCGCCGCCGCCTCCGCCGCCGCATCCGCCAGTTGCAGCTGCGCGGCCCGCTCCGCCGCCTCCGCCGGTGGCCAGGCCGGCTCCGCCGCCGCCACCACGAATGGCGGTCGCGCCACCGCCTCCGCCGCGACCGGTCGCCCCACCGCCGCGACCGCCTGCGCCGCCGCCGCCAGCGGCGAAAAAATGCCCGCCTAACCAGCCGAAGTGCTAGCGGGCAGGGCGGAAATCCCGGAAAGGGCCTTTCGCGGGCGGTAAAAGCCCCGAAAGGCCCTTATTTCCTTGCTTCTGGCCGAAATGGCGCTATATAGCGCGCCATCTCACACGGAAGCATGGCTCACAAGGCCGTCCGGTGGCAGCCGGGGCGACATCGCTCCGTTTTGCTCACACGCTTCCGGAGGAACCAACCGGAGAATTCAAACGATGGCACTCCCCGATTTCACTATGCGTCAGCTGCTCGAAGCTGGCGTGCACTTTGGTCACCAGTCGCACCGCTGGAATCCGAAAATGGCTCCGTTCATTTTCGGCACCCGTAACAACATCCACATCGTCGACCTCGCCCAGACCGTGCCGATGCTGCACACGGCCCTTCAGGCCGTCAGCGACACGGTTGCCAAGGGCGGCCGCATCCTGTTCGTCGGCACCAAGCGCCAGGCCCAGGACGGCGTCGCCGACGCTGCCAAGCGTTGCGCGCAGTATTTCGTCAATTCGCGCTGGCTCGGCGGCACGCTGACCAACTGGAAGACGATCTCGGCCTCGATCAAGCGTCTGCGTCACCTCGACGAAGTGCTGGCCGGCGGCGAAGCCAATTCCTACACCAAGAAGGAGCGCCTCACGCTGCAGCGCGAGCGCGACAAGCTCGACCGCTCGCTCGGTGGCATCAAGGACATGGGCGGTCTGCCCGACATGATCTTCGTGATCGACACCAACAAGGAAGACATCGCGATCCAGGAGGCCCAGCGTCTCAACATCCCGGTTGCCGCGATCGTCGACACCAATTCCGATCCGAAGGGCATCACCTATGTGGTGCCGGGCAATGACGACGCCGGCCGCGCGATCTCGCTCTATTGCGACCTGATCGCGCGCGCGGCGATCGATGGCATCTCGCGCGCTCAGGGCGAGTCGGGCGTCGACATTGGCGCGTCGGTTCGTCCGGCCGCCGAAGAGCTGCCGGCCCCGTCCTCGAGCGGCTTCCAGGGTCTTGCCGGTCCGCGCGGCACCGCCGACGACCTCAAGAAGCTCCCGGGCGTGTCGGGCGCGATCGAGAAGAAGTTCAACGACCTCGGCATCTTCCACTACTGGCAGCTCGCCGAGCTCGACCACGACACCGCGCACACGATCGGCGAAGAAGTCGGTCTGCCGAGCCGCGCAGATGCCTGGGTGGCCAAGGCCAAGGCACTGACCGCGGAAGCGGAATAGTCAAAACGGCGATGGGTTGGCCGGACAGGATCCGGCCACCATTTCATTCAGTTGACGCGAATTCCTGAGATGGACCGCGGCGGGGCAATTGGAAGCCACGCCGCGGCAAACCGGCAGGCAAGAAGGATTTTCAACGATGGCAACGATCACAGCTGCGATGGTCAAGGATCTGCGCGAGTCGACCGGCGCAGGCATGATGGACTGCAAGGCCGCGCTGACCGAGACCGACGGCAACATGGAAGCCGCGCAGGACTGGCTGCGCAAGAAGGGCCTGTCCAAGGCCGCCAAGAAGTCGGGCCGTGTCGCGGCCGAGGGGCTCATCGGCGCGCTCACCAAGGGCAACCAGGGCGTCGTGGTCGAGGTCAACTCCGAAACCGACTTCGTTGCGCGTAACGGCCAGTTCCAGGGCCTCGTCAAGATGATCGCCCAGGTCGCGTTCGACACCGGCGCCGATGTCGAGAAGATCAAGGCCGCCAAGGTCGGCGACGTCACGGTCGAAGCCGCGATCAACGACGCGATCGCCACCATCGGCGAGAACATGACGCTGCGCCGCGCTGCTTCGCTCGAAGTGAGCCAGGGCGTGGTGTCGAGCTATGTCCACGGCGCGGTCGTCGATGGCGCCGGCAAGATGGGCGTGATCGTCGCGCTGGAATCGCCCGGCAAGGCCGACGAGCTCGCAAGCCTCGGCCGCCAGATCGCCATGCATGTCGCGGCCGCCAACCCGCTTGCGCTCGATCCCAGCGGTCTCGATCCGGCCGTCGTCAAGCGCGAGAAGGACGTGCTCGCCGACAAGTACCGCCAGCAGGGCAAGCCCGAGAACGTGATCGAGAAGATCGTCGAGTCCGGCCTGAAGACCTACTACAAGGAAGTCTGCCTGCTCGAGCAGGCCTTCATCCACGATACCGGCAAGTCGGTGGCGCAGGCGGTGAAGGAAGCGGAAGGCAAGGTCGGCGGTACCGTGAAGATCGCCGGCTTCGTGCGCTATGCTCTCGGTGAGGGAATCGAGAAGCAGGAATCGGACTTCGCGGCTGAGGTCGCGGCGGCCAGCGGCAAGAAGTAAGCGCTGGAACACCTCCTTCCGGCGTGCCGCCGGAAGCGGCGCCCGGACGAGGAAAGTGCTCATGACTGATCCGGTCTATCGTCGCGTCGTGATCAAGCTGTCCGGCGAATATCTCGCAGGACGGCAAGGCTTTGGCATCGATCAGCCGACCATGGACCGGGTTGCCGACGATCTGATCGCGGCCCGTCAGCTCGGATGCGAGGTGGCGGTGGTGATCGGCGGCGGCAATATCTTTCGCGGCGTCGAGGTCTCCTCCCGCGGCGTCTCGCGCACGACCGGCGACACCATGGGCATGCTTGCCACCATGATGAACTGCCTCGCGCTGGAAGCGACCATCGAGCGCAAGGGCGCGCCGGCGCGGACGCTGTCGGCGTTTGTCATGCCCGAGATTTCCGAGCTGTTCACGCGCACCGCGGCGCACAAATACCTCGCCGAGGGTCGAATCATCGTGCTCGGTGGTGGCACCGGCAATCCGTACTTCACCACGGACACGACGGCCGTGCTGCGGGCCGCCGAGATCGGCGCCGAGGCGGTGCTGAAAGCCACCAACGTCGACGGCGTCTACTCGGCCGATCCGAAGCAGGACCCTTCGGCCAAGCGGTTCGACCGGCTGACGCATTCGCAGGCGATCGAGGGCGGCTACAAGGTGATGGATGCGACCGCCTTCGCACTTGCCCGCGAGACGTCGCTGCCTATCATTGTATTTTCGATCGCGGAACCCGGTTCGATCGGCGCGATTCTGCGCGGTACCGGCCACGGGACTGTTGTCGCCGGCTGACGACTCGTTCTGGCGCCCCGAAGCAGGGGCGCGGTGAGGTCGCCGGAACATTGAAGGAGAAACGTGATGGCCACGGGTAATTTCGACCTCAACGAAGTGAAGCGCCGCATGCAGGGCGCGGTCGCATCGCTCAAGCATGAACTTGGCGGACTGCGGACGGGCCGTGCATCGGCCTCGATGCTCGATCCGGTGCAGGTCGATGCCTATGGCAGTCACATGCCCCTCAATCAGCTCGCCACCGTCAGTGTGCCCGAGCCGCGCCTGATCTCGGTGCAGGTCTGGGACAAGTCGATGGTCAAGGCCGTCGAGAAGGCGATCGTCGATTCCAATCTCGGACTGTCGCCGGCAACCGAGGGCCAGGTGCTGCGCCTGCGCATCCCCGAGCTCAACGAGGAGCGCCGCAAGGAGCTCGTCAAGGTCGCGCACAAATATGCCGAGGCCGCCAAGGTCGCCGCGCGCCACGTCCGCCGCGACGGCCTCGATGTGCTCAAGAAGCTCGAGAAGAATCACGAGATGTCGGAGGACGACCAGAAGCGTCACGCCGACGAGGTGCAGAAGGCCACCGACGGCACCATCGCGGAGATCGACCAGCTGCTGGCCGCCAAGGAAAAAGAAATCCTCACCGTTTAAGGCCTTTTTCCATGTCCAACGCCGCCGCGCCCGCAACGGACGGACCTGATCGGTCCGATGTGCCTGCGCATGTCGCCATCATCATGGATGGCAACGGGCGTTGGGCGGCCGCGCGCGGTCTGCCGCGGGCCGAAGGCCATCGCCGCGGCGTCGAAGCGCTGCGGCGTGTGGTGCGGGCCTCGCACGAGCTCGGCATCCGCTATCTCACCATCTTCTCGTTCTCGTCCGAAAACTGGTCGCGACCGGCAAGCGAGATCGGCGATCTCTTCGGTCTGCTCCGCCGTTTCATCCGCAACGATCTGGCGAGCCTGCATCGCGACGGCGTCAAGGTGCGCATTATCGGCGAGCGCGCCGGCCTCGAGGGCGACATCTGCGCGCTCCTCAACGAGGCCGAGGAATTGACGCGCGACAACACCCGCCTCACGCTCGTCGTCGCCTTCAATTACGGCTCGCGGCAGGAGATCGCGAAAGCCGCGCAGAAGCTCGCCCGCGAAGTCGCCGACGGCACGCGCGATCCTGCCACGATCGACGCCGACGCACTCGGCGCCCATCTCGACGCGCCCGACATTCCCGATCCCGATCTCATCATCCGCACCAGCGGCGAGCAGCGCCTCTCCAACTTCCTGATGTGGCAGGCCGCCTATAGCGAGCTCGTCTTCGTGCCGGTCCACTGGCCGGATTTCGACAAGGCGGCGCTCGAAAGCGCGATCGCCGAATTCGCCAGGCGCGAGCGCCGTTTCGGCGGCCTGGTTGCGAAATCAGCCTCGTGAGCGAACCCGACGCCGCACCGGCGGGCACGACGCCTGCTTCGAACAATCTGGTGATGCGAGTTCTCGCGGCGCTGGTGCTGGCGCCGATCACGCTCGCGCTCGCCTATGCCGGCGGCTGGCTGTGGGCGCTGCTCGTCACCCTGATCTCGATCGGGCTGTTCACGGAATGGCTGATGGTGGTGGGTGCAAGCTCGACCGCTCTGACCGGGGCAGGGACCATCGTCCTTGCCATGATGGGCTTGTGCGTTGCCGCCGGCGCGCTCAAGACCGCTGTCATTGTCGGCTGCATCGGCGGCGCGATGGTGACGCTGATTGCGCGCGGCAAGTTCATCTGGGCCGCGACCGGATTTGCCTATGCAGCGGCGGCGCTGCTGGCCTCGATCCTGGTGCGGAAGGATCTCGTGCACGGCTTCGCCGCGCTGATGTTCGTGCTGCTCGTGGTGTGGGCGACCGATATTGGCGGCTACTTTGCCGGCCGCGGGATCGGTGGGCCGAAGCTTTGGCCGCGCGTCAGCCCGAAGAAGACCTGGGCCGGCGCGTTCGGCGGCTTCGTGGCGAGCCTTGCGGTTGCGGGCGCGTTCGCCGCTTTCGGTATTGGGAAGGTGGTGCCATTGCTGTTCGTCAGCGCCGTCCTGTCGGTGGTCTCGCAGGCGGGCGACCTGTTCGAATCCGCGGTGAAAAGGCGCTTCGGCGTCAAGGATTCCAGTCACTTAATTCCCGGCCATGGCGGGCTATTGGACCGTCTGGACGGCTTTGTCGCCGCCATCCTGGTGGCATGGATTATCGGCTTTCTCCGCCATGGTGTGCATAGCGCCGGAAGCGGTCTTATGGTTTGGTGAGGATATGAGCGCAGTCCCATTGCGTAACAACAGGCTTGCTGCGACCGACATCCGCAGCGTCACGGTCCTCGGCGCCACCGGCTCGATCGGCGACAGCACGATGGATCTGCTGCGCGCTTCGCCCGAGCGCTATCGCGTCGAGGCGCTGACGGCGAACAGCAATGTCGAAGCACTGGCAAAACTCGCGAAGGAATTCTCCGCGCGCTTCGTTGCGATCGCAGACAGCACCAAGCTCGCCGACCTGAAGGCCGCACTCGCGGGCACGAGCACGGAATGCGGCGCCGGCGAAAGCGCGGTGATCGAAGCCGGCGCGCGCCCGGCTGACTGGGTGATGGCCGCGGTAAGTGGCGCTGCCGGACTGAAGCCGGCGCTGGCCGCGGTCGATCGCGGCGCCCATGTCGCGCTCGCCAACAAGGAATGCCTGGTCTGCGCCGGTGATTTCTTCATGCAGCGCGCGGCGAAAGCGGGCGCCTGCATTCTGCCGGCGGATTCCGAGCACAATGCGCTGTTTCAGGCGCTGGCCTCCGGCAATCGCGACGAACTGGTCCGCGTCATCATCACGGCATCGGGCGGCCCTTTCCGGACCTGGAAGCCCGCGGATATCGAGCAGGCGACGCTCGAGCAGGCCCTCAAGCATCCGAACTGGAGCATGGGGCAGAAGATCACGATCGATTCCGCCTCGATGATGAACAAGGGCCTCGAGGTGATCGAGGCGTCGTATCT
This sequence comes from Bradyrhizobium sp. BR 10261, assembly GCF_019455395.1. Taxonomy (NCBI): domain Bacteria; kingdom Pseudomonadati; phylum Pseudomonadota; class Alphaproteobacteria; order Hyphomicrobiales; family Nitrobacteraceae; genus Bradyrhizobium; species Bradyrhizobium sp. BR 10261. The sequence goes on along the minus strand of NZ_JACOFQ010000030.1, from coordinate 9,241 downwards.
GTTCGCGCTGTCGCCTGACGAGATCGACGTGCTGGTGCATCCGCAGTCGATCATCCACGGCATGGTGGAGTTTTCGGATCGCTCGGTGATGGCCCAGCTCGGCTCGCCCGACATGCGCACCCCGATCGCCCATTGCCTTGGCTGGCCCGACCGGATCAAGGGTCCGGCGGCCAAGCTTGATCTGGCCAAGATCGGCCAGCTCACCTTCGAGGCGCCCGACTTCGAGCGGTTCCCCGGACTTCGCCTGGCGTTCGAGTCGCTCCGGACCGGGAAGGGGGCGACCACTGTCTTCAATGCCGCCAACGAGGTTGCGGTCGCAGCCTTCATCGCCGGCAAGATCCGCTTCGGTGCCATCGCCCGCCTGGTCGAGGCGACGTTGGAGGACTGGATCCGGGGCGGGAACCAGGGACCCATGATGTCAGCGGATGATGCAATAAACGTTGACCATGTTGCGCGAAATAAAGCTGCCGCCCTGTTGCCTCAAATTGCCTTAAAGGCATCCTAGATGGTTCGGGGCCAGGGCCTTGCGGCGCTGGATGAGGGAATTCGATGATCGACTTTTTTACCCATAGTTTCAATATGTTGAGCCATGGGCTCCTCGGCTACGTCGTTCCCTTCCTGTTCGTCCTGACCATCGTCGTGTTCTTCCATGAGCTCGGCCATTTTCTGGTCGCGCGATGGGCAGGCGTTCGGGTGCTGACCTTCTCGCTCGGCTTCGGACCCGAGCTGGTCGGATTCAACGACCGCCACGGCACGCGCTGGAAGATCTCGGCGATCCCGCTTGGCGGCTACGTCAAGTTCTTCGGTGACGAGAGCGAGGCCTCGACGCCGTCGGCCGCGACGCTGGAAGCCATGACGGCAGAAGAGCGCGCCGGCAGCTTCCATCACAAGAAGGTCGGCCCGCGCGCCGCCATCGTTGCCGCCGGACCGATCGCCAATTTCATCCTCGGCGCCCTGATCTTCGCAGGCATGGCGCTGTATTACGGCAAGCCAAGCACGATCGCGCGCGTGGACGGCGTCGTCGCCGACGGTGCCGCGGCTGCCGCGGGCTTCAAGGTCGGCGACGTCGTCGTGCAGATCGATGGCAAGCCGATCGATAGCTTTGCCGACATGCAGCGCATCGTTGCGACGAGCGCAGGTTCAGCCCTGGTTTTCCAGGTGAAGCGGGATGGTTCGGTGGTGTCGCTGACGGCGACGCCGGCGCTGCTCGAGCGCAAGGATCCGTTCGGCAATAGTCACAAGGTCGGCGTGCTCGGTGTCGAGCACAAGTCGCAGGCCGGTGAAGTTTCGACCTCGCCGGTCGGGGTCGGCGAGGCGCTCAAGATCGGGGTCGAGCAGGTCTGGTTCATCATCACCAGCACCTTCAAGTTCCTGGGCTCGCTGTTCGTCGGGCAGGGCAATCCGAACGAGGTCAGCGGCGTCCTCGGCATCGCCAAGATGTCGGGGCAGGCGGCCAGTGCCGGGTTCCAGTTCGTGATCAATCTGTGCGCGGTGCTGTCGGTCTCGATCGGCCTTCTGAACCTGTTCCCGATTCCGCTGCTCGATGGCGGTCACCTTCTGTTCTACACGGCCGAGATCGTCCGTGGCCGTCCGCTGTCCGAGCGGACTCAGGAGATGGGGTTCCGAATCGGGCTTGGTCTGGTGCTGATGCTGATGGTCTTTGCGACCTACAACGACATCCTGCGGATGGCCGCTTCCTGATCGGGGCTTTTTTGTGGCGTTGCTGTTAGGCAACGTCTTGGAATGAAATTGAAATTACCCTGTCAGCTGCCGTTTGCGATGTCCGGGAAATTGGCTACAAGCGGCTAGAACTTGGGGAATCTCCCAGACCGGCTTTGGGGTTGGGTCTGGTAAGTTGATAAGGGCGCGTTGCGCATGAAGTTTGGACTGCGACTCCGGGGGGGCTTGCTCGCAACCCTGATCATGTTCGGCGCGCCGGTGGTTGCCCCGGTTGGGGCTGTTTTGGTGTCTTCGTCTGCGCTCGCTCAGACCGTGCAGTCGATTTCCGTCGAAGGAAATCGCCGCGTCGAGGTGGAGACGATTCGGTCCTATTTCAAGCCTGGCCCCGGCGGGCGCCTCGATCAGGGCGCTATCGATGACGGCCTCAAGGCACTGATCGAGACCGGCCTGTTCCAGGACGTGAAGATCAACCGCGGCCCCGGCGGCCAGTTGATCGTCTCGGTTGTGGAAAACCCGGTGATCGGGCGCATCGCGTTCGAGGGCAACAAGAAGATCAAGGACGAGCAGCTCACCGCCGAAGTGCAGTCCAAGGCGCGCGGCACCTTCTCCCGCGCCATGGTGCAGTCGGACACGCTGCGAATCGCCGAAATCTATCGCCGTTCCGGCCGCTATGACGTGACCGTCACGCCAGAGATCATCGAGCAGCCGAACAACCGCGTCGATCTCGTCTTCACGATCAACGAAGGTGCCAAGACCGGCGTCAAGTCGATCGAGTTCGTCGGCAACAACGCGTTCTCCTCCTACCGCCTGCGCGACGTCATCAAGACACGCGAGACCAATCTGCTGAGCTTCCTCGGCAGCGGCGACGTGTACGACCCCGATCGCGTCGAGGCCGACCGCGACCTGATTCGCCGCTTCTACCTCAAGAACGGCTTCGCCGACGTCCAGGTCGTGGCCGCGCTCACCGAATACGATCCGGAGAAGAAGGGCTTCAACGTCACCTTCAAGATCGAGGAAGGCCAGCAATATCGCGTCGGCACCGTCGATTTCCGCACCAGCATCCCGAACTTCGACCCAACCACGTTGCGGTCCTTCTCGCGCGTCAATGTCGGTTCGCTCTACAACGTCGAATCGGTCGAGAAGTCGGTCGAGGACATGCAGATCGAAGCCTCGCGCCGCGGCTTTGCCTTCGCGGTGGTGCGTCCGGCCGGCGATCGCAATTTCGATGCGCATACCGTCGCCGTCGTGTTCAACATCGACGAGGGGCCGCGCACGTACATCGAGCGCATCAACATCCGCGGCAACACCCGCACCCGCGACTACGTGATCCGCCGCGAGTTCGACCTCTCCGAGGGCGATGCCTACAACCGTGCGCTGGTCGACCGCGCCGAGCGCCGCCTGAAGAACCTCGACTACTTCAAGACCGTGAAGATCACGACGGAGCCGGGTTCATCCAGCGACCGCGTGGTCCTGATCGTCGATCTCGAAGAGAAGTCGACCGGCGACTTCTCGGTCTCGGGCGGTTACTCGACCACGGACGGTGCGCTGGCCGAAGTCTCGGTCTCCGAGCGTAACCTGCTCGGCCGCGGCCTTTTCGCCAAGGCATCGGTCACCTACGGCCAGTATGCGCGCGGCTATTCGCTCTCGTTCGTCGAGCCGTATCTGTTCGACTATCGGATCGCGCTGGGCCTCGACCTCTATCAGCGCCAGCAGCTGTCGAACAGCTACATCTCCTACGGCACCAAGACGCTCGGCTTCTCGCCGCGTCTCGGCTTCTCCCTGCGTGAAGATCTGTCGCTGCAGCTGCGCTACTCGATCTACCGGCAGGAAATCACGCTGCCGTCCTATCTGGCGAACTGTAACAACATCCCGACATCAGGCGCGTTCAATCCGAGCCCGGCCTACGCTGCCGTCAACGGCATTGATCTGACCTCGACCAACGGCCTCGGCTGCTACAGCGACGGCGAGGCTTCGCTGCCGGTCCGCAAGGAGCTTGCGAACGGCAAGACGCTGACCTCGGCGCTCGGCTACACGCTGACCTACAACACGCTCGACAACAACAAGAACCCGACCGACGGTCTGCTCGTCGACTTCAGGCAGGACTTCGCCGGTGTCGGCGGCGACGTCTCCTACCTGAAGACCGCCTTGGACGCGAAGTACTACCAGTCGCTGGTGTCTGATCTCGTCGGCCTCGTCCACCTCCAGGGCGGTGTCCTGAACAAGGTCGGCAGCAAAGACCTGCGTATGCTGGATCACTTCCAGATGGGCCCGAACCTCGTCCGCGGCTTCGCGCCGAACGGCATCGGCCCGCGCGACATCAACCCGTATGACACGCAGGACGCGCTCGGCGGCACCAAATATTGGGGCGCTTCGCTCGAATTGCAGATGCCGTTCTGGTTCCTGCCGAAGGAAGTCGGTCTGAAGGGCGCGGTCTACGCCGACGCCGGCGGTCTGTACGACTATAAGGGCCCGACGACCTGGGCGCTGACAGGCGAAACCACGACGACCCAGAACTCGAACTGCACCGCGTCGACGATCAATCCGAACACTCCGGGAACCTGTACCGGCCTGGTCTACGATGACAGCAAGGTCATCCGTTCGTCGGTCGGTGTCGGCTTGATCTGGGCTTCGCCGTTCGGGCCGCTGCGCTTCGACTACGCAGTGCCGCTCACCAAGGGCAAGTATGACCGTACGCAGGAATTCCGGTTCGGCGGCGGCACCTCGTTCTAATTTGATCGGCAGGGCGTGACCGGCCGCTTGGGAATTCCTCCGGGAATTGCTGGGGCCGGCCGCCAAAAAGATCGTGCTCAATCCGTGAGATTAGGCATGATGCGGCTCACCGCTTCATGCCGAAGCCGGACCGCGACGGGGTGGAATGGCACAGCCGACCTTCTTCAAGAAACCGCCTGCGACGGCGCTGGCCGATATCGCCACGCTGACCAAGGCGCAACTGGTCGATCCCAGCAGGGGCGGTCATGTCATCACGGGTCTCGCTTCGCTGGACGAAGCCGGCCCGATGCATTTGGCGTTCTTCGACAACCTCAAATACGCCGATGAGCTGAAGGCGACCAAGGCTGGTGCCTGCCTGGTGAGCCCGCGATTCGAGGCGCAGGTGCCGGCGCATACGGCCGTGCTGCGGGTGGCGCAGCCGTTCCGGGCCTTCGTCAGGATCGCCCGGGAATGGCACGCGGACGCATTGCGCCCGCAGTCCTGGTTCGGCAATGACGGCATTGCGCCATCGGCCATCATCGACCCGTCGGCACGGCTGGAGGACGACGTCATCGTCGAGCCACTGACTGTCATCGGTCCTGACGTGGAGATCGGCAGCGGCACCGTGATCGGGGCAGGCGTCGTCCTCGGGCCGGGCGTCAAGATCGGCCGGGACTGCAATGTCGGCGCACGCACGGCCATCCAGTGCGCGCTGATCGGCAACAACGTGCTGATCCACCCCGGCTGCTCGATCGGCCAGGACGGCTACGGCTTCATCTTCTTCGGCCCTGAGGGCCATTTGAAGGTGCCCCAGACCGGTCGTGTGCTGATCCAGAACAACGTGGAAGTCGGTGCCGGCACCACCATCGATCGCGGCTCCCTGCGCGACACCGTGATCGGGGAGGGCACCAAAATCGACAATCAGGTCCAGATCGGCCACAATGTGACGATCGGCCGTAATTGCCTGCTGGCGGCTCAGATCGGGCTCGCGGGCAGCCTGACCATCGGCGACAACGTGGCGCTGGGAGCGAAGGTTGGTATCAACAATCACCTCAAGATCGGCGATGGGGCCCAGGTGACCGCCATGAGCGCGGTCAAGGACGACATCCCGCCGGGGGGACGCTGGGGCGGGCATTTCGCCAAGCCTACCAAACAATGGTTCAAGGAGATCATCGCGGTGGAGCGTCTGGTACGCGACAGCAAGACCGATCCGAAGGATGAGGGACGGGAATGACGGAGGAATCACCGATCAAGTTTGCACTGGTGGACATCAATGCGATCCTCCAGACCCTGCCGCACCGTTTTCCGATGCTGCTGATCGACCGGGTGATCAACATCCGCGCTGATTACAGCGGCATCGGCATCAAGAACGTCACCTTCAACGAGCCGGCCTTCCAGGGGCATTTCCCCGAGCGTCCGGTCTATCCCGGCGTCATGATGATCGAGGCGATGGCGCAGACCGCAGGCGTGATCGGCATCAAGTCGGTCGAGGGCACTGAGAAGCCGCGGGCGGTGTATTTCCTCACCATCGACAAGTGCAAGTTCCGCAAGCCGGTGCTGCCAGGCGATACCATCGAGTATCACATGCGCTCGCTCGGCCGTCGCAAGGCGATGTGGTGGTTTCACGGTGACGCCAAGGTCAACGGTCAGGTCGTCGCCGAGGCCGATGTCGGAGCCATGCTGACGGACTGAGGGGAGCCAGGCCTTCCGCTTGTCATTCCGGGGCGCGACGAAGTCGCGAGCCCGGAATCCATTGGACTGCGGTGCGGGTGGTGAGATGGATTCCGGGCCTGCGTGCTTTGCACGCATCCCGGAATGACGGTCGACCCGAAACACGCCGAGATCATACGTCACTGGACAGATCGGGCGCAGTCGCGCTAACAGGCGGAAAGCCGAGCAAGTTCAACACATAGTCAGACCTTGTTGATAAGTAAGATCGCTTGATGAGTAAGATCGACCCCACCGCGCGGGTGGAAGACGGCGCCGTGATCGGCGAGGGCACCGAGATCGGGCCCTTTTGCATCATCGGTCGCAACGCCCGGATCGGGGCCAATTGCAAGCTGCTCGGACAGGTCACCATTATCGGCCACACCACGGTCGGCGACGGCTGCGTGATCTCGCCTTTCGCGGTGCTCGGAGGCGCGCCGCAGGACCTCAGCTACAAGGGCGAGCCGACCACGCTCGAGATCGGTTCCGGCAACGTCATCCGCGAGGGTTCGACGATGAATGTCGGCACCGTCAAGGGCGGTGGCAAGACGCGCGTCGGCAACGATGGCTACTTCATGAACAACAGCCATGTCGGCCACGACTGCGTGGTCGGCAACAACGCGATCTTCGCGACCTCGGCGACGCTCGGCGGCCATTGCGAGATCGGCGATGCCGTCTATATCGGCGGGCTGTCCGCGGTGCATCAGTTCACCCGCATCGGCTCCTATGTGATGGTCGGCGGCCTCTCGGGCGTGCGCGACGACATCATCCCGTATGGGCTCGCCAACGGCCAGTATGCGGTGCTGGAGAGCCTCAACCTTATCGGGATGAAGCGGCGCAAGTTCACCAAGCAGCGGCTTGCGACGGTGCGGGCGTTCTACCAAAAACTCTTCCACGGTCCCGGCACGTTCGCCGAGCGGCTGGAGGCGGTGCAGCCGCTTGCAAGCGAAGATCCCGCGATTGCGGAGATCCTCGGCTTCATCGGCAAGGGCAAGCGTCCACTCTGCCTTCCGACCATCGAGAAGTGATCCTGGCATGGCCGCGGACATGACATCGGCGGCATCTGGGATTTCATCGCCGGTCGGCGTTGTCGCCGGCGGCGGCGCCATGCCGTTCGCGGTCGCCGACTCGCTCGCCGCGCGCGGCATCACGCCGGTGCTGTTTGCATTGCGCGGCGCCTGCGATCCGGTGCAGGTCGAGAAATTCCGCCATCGCTGGATCTCGGTCGGCCAGCTTGGCCGCGCCATGCGGCTGTTCCGCGAGGAGGGGTGCCGCGACCTGATCTTCATCGGCACCCTGGTGCGGCCCTCGCTTACCGAGATTCGCTTCGACATCAAGACGCTGCGATTGCTCGGCAACGTCATCCGTGCGTTCCGCGGCGGCGACGATCATTTGTTGTCGGGCGTCGGCCGGATCCTCGAGCAGGACGGCTTTCGCATGGTCGGCATCAAGGACGTCGCGCCCGACCTCCTGATGCCAGAGGGCTGCATCAGCCGCGCCTGGCCGGCGGACAACGCCAAGGGCGACATCGAGCGCGGGCGCGCGGTGCTCACAGCGCTCGGGCCGTTCGATATCGGGCAGGCCGCGGTCGTGATCGATGGCCATGTGGTGGCGATCGAGGACATCGAGGGCACCGATGCGCTGCTGGCGCGCGTGGCGCGGTTGCGCGAAGAGGGCCGCATCCGCGCAGCCACGGGGCGTGGCGTGCTGGTGAAGGCGCCGAAAAGCGGCCAGGACCTGCGCTTCGACCTGCCGACGATCGGCCCGCGTACGATCGAGGGCGTCGCCAGGGCCGGCCTCGCCGGTGTCGCTGTGATCGCCGGCAACACCATCGCTGCCGAACCGCAGGCGATGATCGCGCTCGCCGACGCCAAATATCTTTTCGTTGTCGGTCTGCCGGCGTGATGCAGGTTCGCGATCCCATCAGGAAGATATTTCTGATCGCGACGGAGGAATCCGGCGACCGGCTGGGCTCGGCGCTGATGAGGGTGCTGCGCCAGCGGCTTGGCGATGGCGTGGAGTTCGTGGGCGTCGGCGGCCTCACCATGGCGCGCGAGGGGCTCGAGACGCTGTTTCCGATCGAGGAACTGTCGATCGTCGGCCTTGCCGCTGTGGTGCAGCAGCTGCCGAAGATCCTGCGGCTGATCCGCGAAACAGCAGATGCCGTGACCGATGCCGCGCCAGATGCGCTCGTCATCATCGACAGTCCTGATTTCACCCATCGGGTCGCCCGCCGTGTGCGCGCGAACAATCCGGCAATCCCTGTGATCGACTACGTCTCGCCCTCGGTGTGGGCCTGGCGGCCGGGCCGTGCGCGCGCCATGCTCGGCTATGTCGATCATGTGCTCGGCCTCTTGCCGTTCGAGCCGGAGGAATATCGCAAGCTGGGCGGGCCGCCCTGCAGCTATGTCGGCCATCCCCTGACCGAGCAGCTGTCGTCGCTGCGGCCGGATGCCGACCAGCAACGGCGCCGCGATGGCGAGCCGCCGGTGCTGCTGGTTTTGCCGGGCAGCCGGCGCAGCGAAATCCGGCATCATCTCGACGTGTTCGGCGCGGCCATCGGCCGGTTGCAATCCAGCGGCACCAAATTCGAATTGATGCTGCCGACCATGCCGCATCTCGAAGCCACCATTCGCGCAGGCGTCGCAAACTGGCCCGTCAAACCTGGAATCGCGGTCGGCGAAACCGAAAAGCGCGCCGCGTTCCGGATCGCGCGCGCGGCGCTGGCAAAGTCCGGCACGGTGACGCTGGAGCTGGCCCTGTCAGGCATCCCGATGGTGACGGCTTATCGCGTCGGGGCGATGGAGGCCTTCATTCTGCGCCGCGCCATCCAGGTGTCTTCGGTAATCCTCGCCAATCTCGTGATCGGCAAGGATGTGGTCCCCGAATTCCTGCAGGAAGACTGCACGCCCGAGAAGCTCGCCGGCGCGCTGTCGGAGGTGCTGACCGACACGCCGATGCGCCGTCAGCAGGTCGAAGCCTTCGCGCAGCTCGACACCATCATGTCGACCGGCAACAAACCGCCGAGCGTGCTCGCCGCCGACATCGTGCTCGCGACGATGCGGAAGGGGCGGCGGTAGACGACGGTCTCGTAGATGGGGTAACGGGCACGGAGGCCTCCCAAGCCAGCCGCGCTAGCTACGGC